>DMNP01000259.1 GCA_003452695.1 Eggerthellaceae bacterium | reverse complement strand
CCGACTGGTACAACGTCGGGCGCTACATGGACTGCTACCTGGCCCGCGCCAAATCGGACTGGCAGTACAACATCAACCCGATGAACGGCAACTATTTCGTCATCCCGCAGGCCAAGGCCAAGGCAGTGCTCGGCTCGCTCACCTTGCGCGCCAATTGCTCGCCTGCAGATGGAGGCATGCTCCACGACGGCACGAAGGTCGCTGCCAAATACTACTCGGTAACCTACTACCGGGCCAAGAAGAACGCCGTCGAGGACAACATGTCGCCCGCTTCTGCGGCGAAAACGGGCAAGGCGCTGAAGTCGATGCCGACCGCGGCCGGCTCCTACGTCATGATCATCAAGGGCAAAAGCCCGTATTACGGCAACGATTCGATCCTCTTCGACATCCAAGGCAGCATGTCCGACGTGAAGATCGCGAAAGTCGCGAGCGTGCGCGAGAACGGCAAGGAGCGCAAGCCGCACCTCACGGTCACCTACAAGGGCACCGAGTTGAAAGAAGGCGTCGACTACGAGGTCGAGTACAAAAACAACGTGAAGGCGGGCACGGCAACCGCCATCGTCACCGGCGCACCGGTCGTCACGAACGTGCGCGGCGACGTGCGCGACGTGGACACAGCCCGTTTCTTCACCGGCAGCAAGAAGGTGACGTTCCGCATCGCGAAGAACCCGAACAGAACATGGAAGGCCAACCCCATGAAGGCAACGGCCCAATCCATCACCGTGAAGGCGAACAAGCTCATCAAGCGCGGAAATGTGAAGGTGTCCTCGGGCAATGCGTTCAAGGTCTCCGGCGACAAGGGCGCCGTCACCTACAAGAAGATCTCGGGCTCGGGCCTGATCTCGGTTTCGAGCAAGGGCGTCGTCACCGTGATGCAGCATGCCGGGTTCGCCTTCAAAGGCGATACGCTCACCGCGAAGGTACGCGTTTCCGACAAGGGCACATCGAAATACTATGCGAAGTCCCAGGTCGTAACCTTGAAGGTGAAGATCGCCTAGGGCGGCCCCCGATCGCCATCATGGCCGGAATCCCTGCAATCAGATGATTCCGGCCATGTAGAGGGGCAGGTAGGTGATTTTACCAAGAGGCTTTAGACGGTCTGAGAGGGGACGTCGCACCTGCCATGGCGCAAATCAGGGCGAGTCGTTCCCCATTGCAATCATAGTATTTTATGGCCTGGGAAAATGCCGGCGCCCAGTAATACAAACGGTTTACTGGGGAGTGGCATCCCCTCGGTCCGCGCCATCCCGGCCCCGATCATGGCGCAGACCGGGGAGATGTCACTCCAAGCGCCTGCGGCGATGCGCCGGGATATGCCGAATCGCACGACCCTGACATGCGGCGAGCTCCGACATATGCTTTACTTGCGCGTATGATCCCTGACGCCGAGCCCGAGCAAATGTTGCGCTACTACGCCACGTTCGGCGGAACGCCCTACTATCTCGAGCAGATCGACTCGGGAGCGAGTTACATGGAGAATATCGCGAGCATCCTGTTCGACAAGGCAGGCCTGCTCTACGAGGAACCCGCGATGCTGCTGCGCCAGGAGCTGCGCGAACCGGCAACCTACAACTCCATCCTCGCTGCAATAGCGCACGGTGCGACCGAACCCGCGCGCATAGCGGATTGGTCGGGCGTCTCGCCGAATTCGGTCGGGAAATACCTGAAGACGCTGGCCGGGCTCGGTCTGGTCGAAAGAAAAGTGCCTTTCGGCAGCAATCCGGACAAGTCGAGAAGCGGTGTCTACGGCATCGCCGACCCGTTCTTCTCGTCATCGGTCCCCTCGGGCATGGCGAGCACCGTCTTCATGCCCTCGAAGCTCACGTCCATGTTCGGGTTGGAGCTCGTCTCCTGGTTGGACTGCCATTCCTGCACGGCCAGCTCTGCCACGGCCAGGTCGAACAGGTTCCCCGCGGTCACGTACTCGCGGTACACGCTGCCCTGCTGTTCGCAGAATTGCTTGAGCGCGGGGGCCAGGGCGTCCGTGGCAACGCCGGCGACCGACCTCGCGTCGCTTATGTCCATGTCGGCCCCTTTTCCCGGCGCGTCGCGTCGAAGACAAGCGCCTGTTATTCGGTTTCGTGCCGATACGAGGGCGAAAAAGCTATAATGTGCAATGAGATTCAGGCCAAAGGTGATAGGAGAAGCTCATGAGGAAACACTGGAAGCTCAAAAAGCCGGTCGCGGTCGTCACCTCGATCGCGTTGGCGTTCTCGCTCGCGGTGGCGCCGGGGGTCGCGAGCGCCCGCGTCGCGCAAGACGGGCTCGCTGTTGGCGCGACGGCTATAAGTGACGTTCCCGAATGGGCGGTCGACGACGGTTCCAATGCTTCCGCGCTCACCGCGCAAGCGGCTCTGCCAAGCAAGTATGACCTGCGCAGCGACGGCTTGGTGACGCCCGTGAAGAGCCAGTCCCCGTGGCAGACGTGCTGGGCGTTCGCCGGCATCGCCGCAGCCGAGACCTCGATGCTCTCGGCAACGGGCTCCAAATACGACAAGCAGACCAACGACGTCGATCTCTCCGAGCGCCATCTCGCATACTTTGCGCTGCATCCCGTCACCGAGGTCGACGACCCCGCGCAGGCGGGCGAGGGCATGTATACGATGAGTTCCGACCGCAATGCGGCGTTCGACGCCGGCGGCTTGCCCGTGTACATCACCACCCTGTTCTCGCAGGGCGTCGGTCCGCAGGCGGAGGCAATGTTCCCGTACCGCGGGGTGGATGCGCAAGGGGAGTCGCGCCTCGGCACCCAGGCGTTTGAAAGCGATCCGGAGGGCACCACGCTTCTCCTGTATGCATCTACAGAGGGCATGACTGCGGACGAGTACAAGGAGAAGCTGGAGAAGGAAGCGAGGGACACTGGCTCTACCTACGCTGAGGTGCTCAAACCTAAAAGGGAGGAAGCTAAAAAGTACTGTGAAAACGATCACACCTATTTCTATCTTGACGACTGGACGATCCCCGCAACCGACGGCAGCGGCAACTCAAACCGCACGCTTACTCCCTTCATGACGCTTAGGGACGGCAACGTGCTGCCCGAGTACCAGAACGACGACAACACGCCCAACGACCAGAGCATCGCCGCTATGAAGCAGGAGCTGGTGAACGGCCACGGCGTCACCATAGCGTATAAACCAGACAAGGCACGACCCAGCGAGTCGGGTGACTCGCGCTACATCAACCGCGATACTTGGGCCCAGTACACCTTCGAGAGAGCTGACGCCAACCATGCCGTGTGCATCGTCGGCTACGACGACGGCTATTCGAAGGATAATTTCACGCATACGGTGTACAAGAAGGACGCTGCGGGGAATCCTATTGTTGACGATGAGGGGAAACCTATTGTTGATGACGATGCCACCGCAGCATCCACGCCTCCCGGTAACGGAGCGTGGATCGTGAGGAACAGCTGGGGTTCCGAGACCGACAAGACAAAGGACGACCTCGGCAACGTGATCAACAACGGCACCTATGGCGTGCGGGATGAAAACGGCAAAGCCACCGGGTACTTCTACCTCTCCTACTACGACAAGAACATCTCGCAGGTCGAGACCATGGCCTTCTCGCCCGATTTGCTGGAAGCTGCTGGCGACTACGAGGTCCTGCAGCACGATTACATGCCTGCGCAAAGCGGCTTCTACACCACACCGGCAACAGCCGACGTCACGAGCTCGGCGAACGTCTTCGAGGCACCGCAAGACCTCTCGATCAAGGCCGTCTCCACGCGCACGTCGGAAGAGAACCAACGTGTGACCTTTGCCATCTACGAGCTAAAGGACGGCGCCACAGAACCCACCGACGGCACGATGCTCTACCGCACCTCGCGTAACTTCGAGTATGCCGGCTTCCACCGCCTGGACCTCGATTGGGCCATCGATGTGAAGGCCGGGAAAAAGATTGCCGTCGTCTCGACCGCGTCCACCTTGGGCAGCGACGGCACGCGCCGCTATAGCGCTTCCGCGAACCAAGCATTTTCGAAACAGTCCGTGGAGTTTTTGAACGGGTTGAATTATCCGGTGAAATTGTACGGCGAGGCGGTCGTGAACGAGGGAGAGAGCTTCCTGTACTCGAACGGGCAGTGGGTCGACTGGAGCAAGCATATTGCCGCGTTGCCAAAAAGCACAGAGAAGTTTGCGTCAGTAGCTCCGTTTCCCGGGGATACCTACATCGAGCAGTTCCCCATCGACAACTTCTCCATCAAGCTGTACGCCGTGCCGGCCGATCAGAACCCGGTAGACCTGTCGGCGGCCGAGGTTGCGGTCGAAGCGGCCACCTACAGCGGCGGCGCGCCCGTGGAGCCGAAGGTGACCGTGAAGCTTGGCGGCGCCGAGCTGAGGGCGGGGAGCGACTACGCGGTGTCCTACGTCAACAACAAGAAGGCCGGCAGCGCCGTCGCCGTCGTAAAGGGCAAGGGGAGCTACACCGGGTCTGCGGCCAAGGCCTTCACCATCGCCAAGGCAGCCAACACGATGAAGGCCGTGCCGAAAGCCAAGGTGAACAAGGTGAAGCTGTCGAAGTTGAAGAAGGAGACGCAGGTCATCGCGAAGGCCAAGGCTTTCAAGGTGACGAAGGCCAAGGGCAAGGTCACCTTCAAGAAGGCCAAGGGCAACAAGAAGATAGCCGTGTCCAAGGCAGGCAAGGTCACCGTGAAGAAGGGGCTCAAGAAGGGCACCTACAAGGTGAAGGTGAAGGTTACTGCCGCCGGGAACGCGAACTACAAGAAGGCGACCAAGACCGTGACGCTGAAGGTCAAGGTGGCGTAGGCCCCGGCGTCGAAGCGATGTCGCCGTCGTGACAAAGGGGATGAGTCTTAGTTCGTCGGGAACGAGCCTGCGGAACGTGCCGTCACGCACATAGGAACCCGCTGGCAAAATGGATATCCAAGCGGCATGATGCTACCCCACACGATGCGTGTCTACGATAGAAAGGTGATCGCGCATGAACATACAGCCTCAAACGGACGAGCGATCATACGAGTACACAACGTTTCCCCGTGCGTTCGTGACCTACGCATGGTTCAAGCCGCTGCTGGTTGGCCAGCTCACGGTGGTATATGTTTAAGATTAACGCGAAACGCTTTCAAAATGGCATTGGATGCGGATGCGTGCGATTGAGCTAATGATAGAGGAGTGATCACGTAGAAAAGGCGAAGAAGATCGTACCGGAGGGATGGTTCAAATGGGAGCGCCCGGGGATTGACTTCCCCTTCTACAACGATGACTCCGTGCCCGCCTGGCATGCCTGGCTGCTTATCGGGGTTACGTTGCTCGTGGCGGTGGTCATGAACGTCACGACCTTCCTTCAGGTGGGCGGGACGGCCTTCAAGGCCTTCCTGGTATTCCTGCTTCCGCTGGCGGCGCTCCTGTTCGTGGCGCACGGCAATATCGGCACGATCATCAAGAAGCCGCGCCTCGGGGACATCCCGCTGAT
>DMNP01000040.1 GCA_003452695.1 Eggerthellaceae bacterium | reverse complement strand
CGCTTGCCGGGCCAAGGGCAGCAACGGCGGCCTTTCACTCCTTTTGGACGATGGGAACCGTGATGACCAGGCGGTCGCGGTAGACGCGCAGGGACGGGTCCACGTCCGGCTCGAGGTAATAGGCTTCGGCGATGTCCGCATAGGCTTGCTTCACGTGCGCGCAAAGCTGCGCCCCGTCCGCCTTCGATAGCTTCAACGCCGGCATGGCGACCGGCGTGCGTTGCGGACGCGCTTTCGACTTCCCCGCGCGGTCTTTGGGGGGCCGTATCGCAATGCGGTCGAGCAGCGATTGCGCTTCCTCTATTTCGCCATCCATTATGCGGCGGGCCGTGCGCTCGGACATTTCCAGGCCCATGCTGCATGCCAGTTCCCTGAAATTCGCCGGGTCCGCGGATGTAGCCAGGCGCTTGGGCATTGCAAGCTCGGTGACGTCCTTGCAGAACACGCGGTCGATTGCCGACAAGGTGGCGTTTCCGAACGCGTACATGCTGGCGGCAATTTCGGCGGGCGAGCCGACGAACACGCTGCAGCTGCTTCGCTCCTCTATTGCGAATTCGCAGGCAACGCGAACGATGTTTTTGGGTCCGCGCACGTTCACCTGGCCGTTTTCCGAAAGCTCGAAGGTCGGGAAGCTGGATTGGTCGGCCTTTTCGCGCAAGGCCTTCGTATCGCTTGCTATGCGGATAGCACAGCCCTTGTCCGGTTGGGATTGCACTACTTCGGAACTGAGGGCATTTTCGGCAATTGAGAACAGCGCCATGCCCCTGCCGTGCATGCCCCAGGCATCCATATGCGATGTGTCCAGCTTCGAGGTTACGCGCGGTTCGAACACCAGCCCGTGCATGGCCTCGGGAATGCCGCATCCGTCGTCTATGACCGTTATCGTGCGCTTGGAGCCTTCGCGCGACAACGCAAGGTAGATATGCGCTGCCCGCGCGTCGCGCGCATTGCGCAAAAGCTCGATGACGATGTCTTCCGAGCAGCGGATGTCCTGCGCAGCTTGGCGGCGTTCGGCTTCGGATGTCTGCAAACGAACGAAGCCATCCCCGAAATCCTGTTCGACTCGGAGATGGCCCGTTCCGTTAACGTCCTTCACGAATTCCTCGAGCGAGGTGGCGTCCATGAATCCTACTTGGCAATGCCGATGGCGCGGCTTTCGCGTATGACGACCACCTTCACCTGGCCGGGGTACTGCAGCTCGTTTTCGATGCGGTTGGCGATGTCGTGGGCGAGCACGACGGTGCGTGCCTCGTCCACCTTCTCGGGCTCGACCATCACGCGCACCTCGCGTCCGGCCTGGATGGCATAGGTGCGCTCGACGCCCTCGTAGGACATGGCGATTTCCTCGAGCTTCTCGAGTCGCTTTATATAGGCATCCAACGTCTCCTTGCGCGCGCCGGGACGTGCGGCCGAAACCGCATCGGCTGCCTGCACGAGCACGTCGAGCACGCTGTTCGGCTCGACGTCGTTGTGATGGGCCTCGATGGCGTGCACGATGGCATCGCGCTCTCCGAAGCGGCGGGCAAGGTCCGCGCCGATCACGGCATGGTTGCCCTCAACTTCCCGGTCGATGGCCTTGCCGATGTCGTGCAACAGGCCGGCGCGCTTGGCGGGAACCGGGTCCAATCCCAGCTCGCTTGCCATGATGCCGCACAAGTAGGCCACCTCGAGCGAGTGGTTCAGCACGTTCTGGCCGTACGAAGTGCGGTAGCGCAAACGCCCGAGCGTGTTCACCAGCTCGGGTTCCATATCGTGGATGCCGGTGTCGAAGGCCGCCTGTTCGCCGGCTTCCTTCACCCGCTGGTTCACGAGCCGCTCGGCCTTCTGGAACATTTCCTCGATTCGCGCCGGGTGGATGCGCCCATCGGATATGAGGTTTTCCATCGTGACGCGGCCTATTTCGCGCCGGACCGGATCGAAGCACGAGATGGTGACGCACTCTGGCGTGTCGTCGATTATCAGGTTCGTACCGGTTATCTGCTCGAACGAGCGGATGTTGCGGCCTTCGCGACCGATGATGCGCCCCTTCAGGTCGTCGGACGGTATCTGGATGGTCGACACCGTGTTCTCGACCGTGTGCTCGGAGGCGATGCGCTGCATGGCCTGGCTGAGAATGGAGCGGGCGGTCTTGTCTGCTTCGGCTTTGGTGCGCGCTTCCGAATCGCGGATGATGGCCGCGCTTTCGCGGGCGACATCGTCGCGCAAGTTGTCCAGCAGCTCCGCCTTGGCCTGTTCGGGCGTCATGCCCGCCACGCTTTCCAGGCGGCGGTTCACTTCGTCTTCTGCGGCTTCGATCTCGCGTTCGCGCTTCTCGATTTGGCCTTGCAGCGACGATATCTGGTGCTCGCGCTGGTCGAGCGAATCGGTGCGGCGGTCCAGCGATTCCTCGCGCTGCTGCACGCGGTGTTCCGCCTCGCGCACTTCGCGCTGGCGCTCCTTCCGCTCGGTCTCTATTTCAGCCTTCAGTCTGAGAGCTTCGTCCTTGGCCTCGACCTCTGCCTCACGCTTTATCGTGTCGGCTTGTCGCTTCGCGTCGGAGAGGATGCCTTCGGCTTCCTCTTCCTTGCGCTTTGCCGATGCGTTCACGATGTAGCGTGCGACCACGAAACCAAGGGCGATGCCAACGATTGCGCCGATAATGGCAAACACAAAACTCGGCATCGGTACCCCTTTCTTAACGCTTGCATGCCCAACTGACCCGACCATTGCTCTGGTCGGGCATGAGAATGCCGCTCTCACGCCGGTGCCGGTATTGGTTTGAATATATAAACACCCTTGCGGGCGGGTATTCTCACTTCACACCATCGTACGACTTATGGGCAAGGCGTGCGCCCCGATGCCCATATCGTCATAAAAACATCGGGTAGCGAGGTTGCCGCCCGTGCCCTGGCCAGGAGCCCCGCACCGGGCATGGGGATTCGGGGTTAGCTTCGGATAACATTAGAATATTTTGAAGTTTGTGCCTGCAGAATCGCCCTCACCCCATGCCCGGGGCGGGGCTCCCGGCCAGGCCATGGGCGGCAACGTAGCGAGTTCGGCGGCCCCGCCACGGCCGGCGACCTAGCGAGTTGCCCTTTGCGGTCGGGCTGGCTGCTAGCTTGGATTGCGCTCTGCCCACATGCGCGCCGCCGTGGACGCGACCGAACTCGGATAGCCCTTCTGCACGAGCTTGCGGTATGCCGAACCGCGCCGGTCCTTGGCCCGTGGGGGCTTGCGGTCCAGGAATTGCAGAGCCCGGTCGAGCTCCGATTCCCCATCTATGCCATATTCGTGCGGCCATCCATCGACGGTGCTCGGATCTATCTCGTTTTGCCAGAGCTCGCGCTCGATGCCCGCGCTCCCCTTTCCCTGCGCTATGCGGCTGCGTATGAGCACGTCCGCATAGCGGGCATCGTCCACGAGCCCGTAGGAACAGGCGCGCTCGAGCGCATCTTCCGTGACGCCTTCCGCGAAGCCCTCGCGAACGAGCCGCTCGCGCAAGGAGCTGCGCGACCGCTCGCTCGCGTTCACCCAGGAGGTAATCCGCTTTAGGGCGCCGGCTACGTCCTTCGCGCCTTTCGGCTGTCCGGCTCCGCTTGCTTCGGCGCCTGCGCGGTCCTGCCCCCTTGATGCGTAGCGCGGGGATTGCCGGCCTCCATCTTCGGGCAACGGGTCGCCATCTTCGCGCCGGACATGCGGCGTGGCGTCTGCCTCCAGTTCCGCTATGCTTGCGCGCAGGCGCTCGAGCAATGCTGCATCGGCCATGCTAGCGCTTCTTCTTCGGCTTTTCGACCGGCGTGAACGACTCCGCGTCCTCCTCGTTGCGCGTTATGGTGGGAACGCCGAGCTCGTCGCGGACCTTCTTCTCTATCTCGTCGCGCACGTTGGGCGCCTCGGCCAGCGACTGCTTGGCGTTTTCCCTGCCTTGCCCGAGCCGGTCTTCTCCGTAGTAGTAGAACGCGCCGCTCTTCTTCACGATGCCGAGCTCGGCCGCCATGTCCAGCACGCAGCCTTCCTTGGAAAAGCCCGTGCCGTACATCAGGTCGAATTCCGCTTGCCTGAACGGCGGAGCCACCTTGTTCTTCACGACCTTTGCGCGCACACGGTTTCCCACGACCTCGCCGTTCACCTTAATGGAATCGATGCGGCGGATGTCGATGCGCACGCTGGAGAAGAACTTCAGCGCCCGGCCGCCCGTCGTGGTCTCGGGGTTGCCGAACATCACACCCAGCTTCTCGCGCAACTGGTTGATGAAGATGCAGCAGGTGTTGGTGC
>DMNP01000322.1:9394-10531 GCA_003452695.1 Eggerthellaceae bacterium | reverse complement strand
CGCAGACCGCAGGAAGACGGGCGCGACCATCCCGCGCGAGGGGGCGTTCCTGAAAGAGGGCGAATTCATGTTGTACGTGCTGGCCATCGTGCAGAATGCAGATGGCAAGTACCTGATTACGCGGCGTTCGCTGGACAAGCATTGGGCAGCTGGCTGGTGGGAAGTTACGGGAGGCGGCGTGCTGGCGGGCGAGACGTCCGAGCAGGCCGTGCGCCGCGAAATGCGCGAAGAGGTCGGGCTGGACGTCGGCGACCAGCCGTTGCAGCCGGTATATGCCTACACGAACGTAGACCTGGAGCGCGGCGACAACTACATCGTCGACATATACCACTTCCATCTGAACGTGGGCATCGAAGACATCACGCTGCAGGACTCGGAGGCCATCGACTGCGCGTTTGCCACCTGGGATGAGATTCAACAGCTTGCCGACCAGGGAGTGTTCCTGCACTTCTCGCGCCTGCATCAGGCCTTGGAAGCGGAAGGCGCGCTGTAGCCGGTGCCGGCGGACCCTACGACAAGGCAAGGCGTATGCGGTTCTCTCGGTTCAGGGCGCTCGATTCGGGGTCGTAGTCTATAACGGTGATGTGCAGCTCGGGAAACATCCGCTGCAGCTCGTGCAAGGCGCCGCGCGATTGCACGTGGCCCTTCAGGCATCCGAAGCTCTGCAGGTACACGACGCGCTGCACGCCGGCTGCGCGGAACGCTTCCAGCTGCTGGATATAGCGCACGTCTTCGACCTCGACCAGGTGGGGGTCGGGGAATACGGGCTGCCAGCCCAGTTGACCCACGAGCTGCGCTATATCATCATTCAGGGAAGAATCGAACACGAGCAGCGGGTTTCCGAGCAGCCCCACCTTCGGGCGGCCTTCAGCGTTGTGCGCGCAGCCGGCCTGTTCGCAGGCGCCGGCCGTTGAATTCACCCAATTGACGGGCGGGGCGAAGCCCAGGGCGTGTTCCAGCTCGAACGGCAGCGCATCGACCAGGCAGTCCCTGCACGTAATGGGAACCGTCAACGCTTCGCCCGAAGCGAGCGTCGGGGCTTTGTCCATGGCGCGCTGCACGAGCGTCTTTGCGGTGGAGCACAGGTCTGGGGTCGGTGCGCCTGTGGGGAAGGATGCCGTGGCGGGCGTCCGCTTC
>DMNP01000322.1:0-9329 GCA_003452695.1 Eggerthellaceae bacterium | reverse complement strand
GGGGCGGGCTGCGCGCCCGCCGGCGCTTCCTGGCCGGATATCGGCAGAGGCGCATTGCCGGCGCGGTCGATTCCGCCGGCTGCCCCCGAATCTGCGGCGCGCAGGCGCGTGGTGTGCTCGAGCGTGCGCAGGCGGATGCGCACGTGGGCGGTATCCACGATTTCGTCTATCTTCAGCTCGGTGAAGGGACGGTGAAGGGTAAAGGCCGCATCATGTGCTTCGTCTGCGGAAACGGCATCGTAACCGCACCCGAACGAGCGCAGTGCCACGATTTCGACCTGGAAATCGCCGGCGAAGCGCTCGACGAGCCCGACGAGGTGCTTCGCGGGTTTCCAGGATGTCTTTCGCCTGCTGACCGGCTGCTGGGCAAGGCCGACCGCCATCTGGGGGAGCACCGCGAAACCGAGCCGCACGAGCTCGCGGTCTATGCCGTGCAACACGGTGGGATCCATGTGATACGGCCGCCCGGCCACGATGGCAACACGGCGTTCGTCGTCGTGCCTGGCCCATTCCAGGGCCTTTTCAGCGCCCCTGGCAATCGTGTCCTCGAAAGCGTTCTGCGCATCGAGCGCCTTCGATAACGCGCGTTCGAGTTCTCGGGAGTTAAGGGGGTCGGTGGCCGGCAGCATGCGCCCGATGGCTTCGCACAGTTCCCGGCAGTCAGATTCCCGTGCCACGATGCTGCGCGGCCTGATGGCACGCAGCTGCGGCGAAAGCATCCGGGAGCTGCCGACGTTGTCGCGCAGGGCTCGCGCATAGCCGCATGCAACGGGGCAGCGCGTGCCCCGCTCGTGCGTTGGCATGAAGACGAAGTCGGCCCCTGCGCGGACGAGCGCGGCGTAGCGCATGTGCGATAGCTTTGCGGGAAAGCAGGCGCTTTCCGATGGGATGGTCTCGGCGGCCTGGTCGGCCAGCTGGTTTGCGATCGAATCGTCCGGCACGACGATGGAGAACCCAAGCTCTGCGAACAAGGTGTGCCAGAACGGCGTGTTTTCGTACGTGCCGAGCGTGTTCATGATGCCGACCGTCGTGCGTCCGCGCAGCCCGGTGGCTTCGTGGTCCGAGAATGCGGCCACAAGCTTCTGCTCCAGCGCCACGATGTTGGGCGCTTTCGGCATCCGGTGCTGCTCTCCCTGCGTGCCGAACACGGATTCGTAGGCGCGGTCGCAGCGATTGCCGCTTATGAGATGCCTCCCGTTGCGGAAATCGATAATCGAGAGCAGGCAGGAGTTTCCGCAGCCAGCGCAGCGCATGGTCATGCGCTTTGCTGCGATATGGTGGATTTCCGCCAGCCCCGGCACGGACGAGCGCCGCCCGTTTGCATCCCCTTCAAGGCGAACCTGGGTTTCGGAGGCGTTGCGTCCGAGCCATCGGTCGCGTGCGATAAGGGCGCACCCGTACGCTCCCATAAGGTGCGCGCATCCCGGCCGGAACGCGCTTACGCCGGCGGTCTTTTCGAATGCGCGCAGCACGGCGTCGGATTTGAACGTGCCGCCCTGCACCACCACGGCGTTGCCGAGGGGCAGGGCATGGGTCTTCCCGATTACCCGCGTCATCACGTTGTTCACGACGGAATAGGCAATGCCTGCGGCGATGTCGCCCACCGAAGCACTCGCCTTCTGGGCGTGGCGCACGCGCGAGGTCATGAACACGGTGCACTTGGCTCCCAGGTCTATGGGGTGCTTCGCCTCCATTGCCAGGCGGGAAAACTCCTGGCGGGACATGTTCAGCGATTTTGCGCTGCTCTGAACGAAGGCTCCGCATCCGCTCGAGCAGGCCTCGTTCAGAACGGCGTCGACGACCACGCCGTCGCGTATCCACAGCGCCTTCATGTCTTGCCCGCCGATGTCCAGCACGAAGCTGGCATCGGGCCGGAATTGCTGGGCCGCGCGCAGGTGCGCGACCGTTTCCACGACGCCGGAATCGAATCCGAGCCCCGTTCGCAAGAGCTCTTCGCCGTATCCGGTTGCAGTTGCGTGGGCCAGGAAACGTCGTTGGCGGGCATGGCCTGCGCCTTCGATGCCCACGAGCAATTGCTCGACCATGCGCTTGGCCGCTTCGAAGGCGTCGCCTTCCACATCTTGGTAGTCGGATGCGACGACGGCGCCCGTGGAATCCATCAGCACGCATTTCACCGTGGTCGACCCGGCGTCCAGCCCGAGGAACAGCGCGCCTTCCGCGTCGGCGATGGACTTGCGCGGGAATGTGGCCGCCGTGTGGCGTTCCCGGAAATCCTGCAGCTCCTCCGGGTTTTCGAACAGTGCGGGAAGGTGGTCGGCGTTGTCGTCCAGGCTTCCGACCTGCCGTGCCCGCCGTTCCAGTTCGCTCAGTGCCATGCGCGGCGCGGCGTCGGCGGTCTCGATGGCTCCCAAGGCGGCGTACAGGTGGGCGTCGGGCGGTTTGATGCCCGTGTCCTTGTTCAGCCCGAGCTTTCGCCTGAAGGTCATGACCAGCGCGGGAATGTGCTCCAGCGGTCCGCCCAGGAACACGACCGTTCCGCGGATGGGGCGTCCGCAGGCCAGCCCGCCGAGCGTCTGCTTCGCCACGGCTTCCAGGGCGCTTTGGGCTATGTCGGCTTTGCGCGCTCCCGAATTCACGAGCGGGCGCATGTCGGTTTGCGCGAACACGGCGCAGCGCGATGCGATGGGGTACGTGCGCGAGGACCCGAGGGCCAGCTTGCTTATCTCGCGCGTGCGGATGCCGAGCATGCTGGCTATGCTGTCGATGAAATCGCCCGTTCCGCCCGCGCACGTGGCGTTCATCCGCTGCTCCACGTTGCTGCCGAGATAGGTGATCTTCGCATCCTCGCCGCCCAGCTCTATGATGCAGTCGGCTTCGGGATAGCGCTTCTTCACGGCGCTGGTCGTGGCCACCACTTCCTGCACGAAGGGCACGTTCAGCGCTTGCGCCAGGGCGATGCCCGCCGACCCCGTAACGGCCACCGGAAGCGTTTTGTCGCCGTAGCGCCAGATGGCGTCGTGCGCAAGGTCTGCAAGCGTGGTAAGCACGTCGCTTCGGTGTCGGTGGTACAACGCGAACACGATATCGCCCGCTTCGTCCGCGGCGACCAGCTTTATGGTTTTCGATCCGGCGTCGATTCCCAGGAATGCCGGCTCGTTGTCGTTGCCGATAAGGTTCGAAGACCGCCGTGACCACCAGCTATTCCATTTGGAAGCATCCATTCGCCGTGTCCCGCGTGAATTATGATCGAGGTTCATCGTATATGTGCCCGTAGCAATCGGGTCGGCGGTGCGCGAGCGACGGCGTGGCCGCACGGACGCGTTCCAGCTCGTGAAGGTCGATGGCACAGGTTGCAAGCTGCTCTTCTCCGTCGCAGACAATCAGCTGCGTCCCATCTGGCGCGAAGACGCAACTGTGCCCGATGCGGCGTTCGTTGCAGCTGCCGACGCCCGCCACGAAGAAGCCGTTTTCCACGGCGCGGGCGGCCAGCAAAGCTTCCCACTGCACCACTTTTGCAGGCCCGTCCACCCACGATGCGGGATACAGCATGATCTGGGCTCCTTCCAGCGCGGCCGCCAGCGCCACTTCCGGAAAGCGCAGGTCGTAGCAGATGCCAAGGCCGATGCGGGCGAACGGCGCCTGCACGGGGCTCATCATCCGGGCGCCTGCCGAAAGGTAATCGGATTCCCGATACCCCTGGGCGTCGAACAGGTGCACTTTGCGGTACCGTGCGCGCTGGCGGCCTTCGGCATCGCAGATAACGGCCGTGTTGAAGGGGTGGCCTCCGCGCGGATTGACCTCGTTCATCGTGTAGGCAATCCATATGCCCTCGCGTGCGGCGATGTCATCGACCGCTTTCGCGAACGGCCCGTCGGGTGCCTGCGCCTGCGCGGCGAAGCGTTCGGGCGATCCTTCGTAGCGCGTCATGATGGCCTCGGGAAAGACCAGCAGGTGCACGCCCCGCATGCGTGCTTCGCGGGCGAAGCGGCCGATTTGCGCGACCACATCGCCATCGTCGGGATGGGCGCACTGCGCCAGTCCAAGGATGAATGCCATGCAACCCTCCTGTCGTTCGTGCCCGCCCAATCCGAAGCGCAAGCCTTGCGCAGTTTGCCCTACTTTAGCACGGGATACCGCGTTGTTGCTTTTCGCGGCTGCCAAACTTTGCGGCGTGGGAACGTTGGCGTTCGGCGGCAAACACTGGTATGGTTAACAGGTGCGGCCAATGCGGACCGCTTCGATAGGCGATAGGCGAATAAAGGTGATTTTCAGCGATGGTGCCGCAGGTTCTGGCAAATCGCTACAGAGTTCTCGAGGGAATCGGCTCGGGCGGCATGGCCAGGGTGTATCGGGGTTTCGACGAGAACCTCCGGCGTCCCGTCGCCGTGAAGATAATGAAGCCTGAGCTTGCCGCCCAGGCAGGGTTCGTGAAACAGTTCGAGCTGGAGGCCCGTTCCGCCGCGCGCCTGAACGACCCCTGCATCGTCGGCGTGTACGACTGGGGCTTCGACCAGTCCAACTGCTTCATCGTCATGGAGCTCGTGGACGGCTTCGACGTGCGCACCATCCTTCATTGGCAAGGCGACCTCTTCCCCCAAGCTGCCGCGCGCATTGCGCGCCAGGTGTGCCGGGCGCTTGAAGTGGCGCACGGCTACGGAATCATCCACAGCGACGTGAAGCCGTCGAACATCCTGCTTGCGCGCACGGGTGCCGTGAAGATGGTCGATTTCGGAATAGCGCAGATGGGCAGGGGCAAGGTCGGTGGCAAGGGGGCTGTGGGCACGGTGCGCTACATGAGCCCCGAGCAGGCGCGGGGAGAAACGCTGGACCGCAGGAGCGACGTGTATTCGCTCGGGGTTACCTTGTACGAGATGTGCGGCGGCATGCGGGAGGGCGCCTATTCGCCCACGACGTTCGGGTCCGAGGGGCCTTCGGGGGGCGCACTGGCTCCTTCCTGGTCCTATCGGCCGCTTTCCGAGGCAAATCCGGAATTCGACGCCGATTTCGACGGCATTATCGAAACGTGCATCGAAGCGGACCCCGCCAAGCGATTCGCCACGGCCGGGAAACTGGCCGAAGCGCTGCAGGGCTATCTGGATGACCACGAGCCGGCAGACGCGGAGGTGCTCGGCAGGGACGCGCCCGCGTATTGGACGCTTACCTTCGTAACCGACGAAAACCGCACTGCGAACAGCATACGCATCGATGAGCCGGCCACCATAGGACGCAGTTCCGAAGCGGATATCCAGATACCTGCGCTGGCATTGTCCGGCATGCATGCCGCAGTCGAACCGAAGGGCGCCTTCCTCGTCGTGGAGGACCTCGGCTCGCTTAACGGCACCTACTTGAACGGGCTTCCGATATACCGTCGAGTTTACTGCCGGCCGGGAGATATGGTAAAACTCGGAGAGACGCGTCTGCAGATAGGCTGCGAGTGCCAATAGGCCCGAAATGCCGGCTGCCTGCAACGACCTGGCCGGGCGCACACGGAAGGATTTCGATGAACACACCGCGCGAAACGCTGTTCGAAGAGATAAACGCACACTGGGGCATAAACAACAAGGAATTGGCCCGGGCCATCGTGAAGCGCGACTCCGCAACGTCGGGCAGGTCTCCGTTGCAGCTCATCGAAGTGCGCAGCTCGCTTTCGCGCTCTGTGGTGCACGTGGCCCCCGGCGAAAACGTGTACGGATGGCTCGCTCCCTACGAGCAGTCCGTTCCGCGCGTCATGGCCCTGCTGAAGCGCGCGAAGAAGCTGAACGGCAACGACGACATCTTGGACAAGCTTACGGGCGATTGCGCCCAATCCATGCGCGCCTCGTTGGATGCGTATGGCCAAGATGGCGCCTTGTACCAGAACACGGCCGCGCGCA
Organism: Eggerthellaceae bacterium; assembly: GCA_003452695.1. Taxonomy (GTDB): domain Bacteria; phylum Actinomycetota; class Coriobacteriia; order Coriobacteriales; family Eggerthellaceae; genus UBA9715. Next base: position 3,495 of record DMNP01000322.1, on the reverse strand, counting down.
TTCGCAGCGGAGCGCTTGCGAGTCCGGCCGATGCCGCCGAAACGGCGCTGGCGCTTTTCCTCGTCGCGGGCTGCGCTGGAAACGCGCGCGAAGCTGCCCGGTTCGTCATCGACATGATGGAGCGCTTGGCCATGCCGGCGGAGATGCAGACGCGTTTCGCCACCGACGAGGAAACGTCCGCCCCACTTGGCAATGCGTCTCATTTGGGGCTGTACCGCTTACACGACGGCAAGCTTGCGGGCACGCCGCACGTGCTGAACGAATCTTCGGAAGGCACCGAGATAGGATCGATGTCGCTTGCAAGCTATTCTATCAACGACGTGGGAAAAGGCGTGTCGCGTCGCCACGCGCGCATATGGCGCGACGATGCGGGTGCCTGGCAGCTGGAAGACCTGGGCTCGACGAACGGCACGGTGGTGGTGCGCCCCGATGGGCGGCGGGTCGTCGTCGGCGCGCCCAAGTCGGCTCCCGTTTCCCAAGGCGCATCGGGGCCCACGAGCATCGCGCCGGGCGACCGCATCGTCTTGGCGGAGCGCACCGAATTCGCGGTGGTCGAGCTAGCCGCGCGGCCGCAAGCCACGTCGTAGGTAGGTGACCTGCTCGTGTATTGCCCGAATTGCGGAGCGACGATTGAAGGCGGCGATAGCTTCTGCCCCTCGTGCGGCAAGGCCATCGACGATATGGGACAAGCGGGAGGCAAGCCTCGCAAGAGCACCCGTTACCTGCCGAACGACGATTCCGTGTTCGACTCGCCGCAGGTCGGCGGGGCGCATTCGGTTGGCGCGGCGGGCGCGGCGAGCGCGGGCGATTCCAACGGCGAAAGCGACGGCTCCGCATCTGCGGCAGCCGCCCACGATGTCGATACCACCCTGGTCGGCATCCCTGCAGGGCAAAACGGCTCGTTTGTTTCCGACCGGGTGGAGACGCTCGAAGATGCGGCGGTCTCTGCGTCCGGAAGGGCACGGCGCAACGTCATTCTGGCGCTGGTGGCCGTCGCGTGCGGCGTTGCCATCGCGGTCCTGGTGTTCCTTGCCCTCAGCAACGAAGACGCAGAGGTGACCATTCAGTACGAAACGGATGGCGGGTCGCCTGTGGCGGAAGTGCGGGTAGAGAAGAACGGCCAGGTAACATCGCCCTTGAACCCCGCGAAGCCCGGCTACACCTTCGCTGGATGGTATGCCGACCGCGAATGCACGCAGCCGGTGGAATTCCCGGTGCAGGTTACGCGGAACATGGTCGTATACGCCAAATGGGAAGACAAGTCTGCAGTGGCGACGAGCGGTGAAGTGGCGAAGATGCTGAACCGGGAAATCCTTCCCGATAGCGACGATAGGTACCTTTCGCGCGAAGACCTGCAGTCTCTTTCCGACGACGACCTGTCGCTGGCGATGAACGAGATATGGGCGCGCCATCACCGCCTGTTCGACAACAAGTGGCTGCAGAGCTACTTCGATTCCATGGCGTGGTACGAAGGCTCCGTATCCAGCGCCGATTTTCTTTCGTCGTACACCCCCACCGACATAGAGAACAAGAACGCCGAGCTGATGATTGCCGTCCTTCGGGAACGGGGCTACGACGTGAACCGCGCGCATCCGAACTAGCGGCGCGCTCGTGACGAGCATTTTCTGATACGATTGCACAATATTACTCGACCGGCTTTGAAAGGCGCTCCCATGAAGCAGTACAGCGCGGGGCAGATTATCGGATTCGTTTTGCCATCTACTCTCGGCATTTTGTTGTTCATGGTCCCCATTCAGGTGGATGGCAGCTGGACCATTGCCGTGAAGGTCGTCGCCGACATAATCGGCGCTGCGCTGGCAGACGTGCTGCCGTTGCTCTGCGTCGTCATCATAACCGTATCGGCCGTGCTCGGCATCGCTTCACTTGGCAAGCCGTCGTTCATCACGTCGTATCCCGTCATCGACGACACCTTCTCCGCCACGCCGGTCTGGGTCGTCATTCGCGTTATCGGGGCCGTGTTCGGCTGGTGCGCCTACTTGCAGCTCGGCGCAGACGAATCGGACGTGCTGTACGTTATATCGAGTGCCGACACGGGCGGCTTCGTGCTGAACGACCTGCTCACCGTGCTCGTCATCATCTTCCTGCTGGCGGGGCTGCTCTTGCCGTTGCTGCTGGATTTCGGCCTGTTGGAATTCATCGGCGCACTGCTTACCAAGGTCATGCGCCCGCTGTTCAAGATTCCGGGCCGCGCGGCCGTGGACTGCATCACCTCGTGGATAGGCGACGGCACGCTCGGCGTCATGCTCACGGCCAACCAGTACGAAGGTGGCTATTACTCTGCGCGCGAGGCGTCCATTGTGGCGACCACCTTTTCGGCCGTTTCCATAACCTTCTCCATCGTCGTCTTGGCCCAGGTGGACCTTATGGACTACTTCGGCGTGTACTATCTGACCATCTGCCTTATCGGCGTCGTCTGCGCGCTCATCCTTCCGCGCATCCCACCGCTTTCGCTGAAGAAGGACACCTATCTGGTGGAAGGCAAGGCCATGGCCGAAACCCTTCCCGAAGGCTACACATCGTCGCTGCAATACGGCATTAGCCTGGCCATCGAACGCGTGCAGGAACATCGCGGCCCCGTGCAGTTCCTGGAAAACGGCGCGAAGAACGCGGCGGGCATGTGGTTCGGCGTGTTGCCCGTGGTCATGTGCATCGGAACGCTGGCGCTCGTGCTTTCCACCTACACTCCGATCTTCGGGATTCTCGGCCAGCCCTTCTTGCCGCTGCTGAACCTTCTGCAGGTGCCCGAGGCACAAGCGGCTTCCCAGACGATGATCGTCGGTTTCACCGACATGTTCACACCGTCGGTGTTGGCTGCGGCTACCGTGGAAAACCCCATGACGCGCTTCATCATCGCGGTCATATCGGTCACGCAGCTCATCTACCTGTCGGAAGTGGGCGGACTTATTCTGGGGTCGAAGATACCGGTGAACCTGCTCGAGCTGTTCCTGCTGTTCCTGGAGCGCACCATCATTAGCTTGCTAATCGTGGCGCCGATTGCGCATTTCGTATTCTAGTTATGCATTGGCCAGCGCTTCCCGAACGCCGATCGGTGTTATCGGGCCCCAGTCCGGCAGGAAGCTCGTTGCGAATGCGAAAACGGCGCCGCACTGACGAGCGCGGCGCCGTTCGGGTAGGGTGCTTGCCTCTGAAGACGCATCTTCCTATGCTTTTTCCTTCAGGCAGGGATGGAAGGCCTTGTGCCATGCGGGGGGTTCGGGCAGCGGTTCGCCTTTCACCATGGCCACGATTACGTGCCGGTGCACGACGGCACTTGCAACGGCGCATCCGACCACGATTCCAAGCGCCGCGAAAGCAACTTTCTTCATGACTAACCTCTTTCTCGCGATTCTGAACCTCGTGTGATTATAAAGCAAGTGTGTTGTTGCCGCCGCTGGTCGGGCCATGGGCAGCAACCAACAGTGCGTTGGATGCAGCGGTTTTGTATCCAACACGGCGTAAAGTTTTTGGGGGTTG
>DMNP01000016.1 GCA_003452695.1 Eggerthellaceae bacterium | reverse complement strand
ATGGCGAAAGCCCGTATAAGTCGCCCACCGATATGGGCGTGAACATGGCAGGGCTTGCCATTTGCGACGACGAGGCCTGCCGCGATGCAGCCAACCACGAAATCGTACGTCGCTATTTCCAGACGGCGACGGAAGCCAAGCGCACGGGCGTGGGGGACGAGAACGTGGCCAAGGCCGAGATGCTCATGAAAAAGGCCGGCATCGATCCCAACCTTTCGCCGGCGCGCGCTGCCGCGTTGGCGAAGGCCGAGCAATCTGGTGGGCCCGCAGGGGCTATGGAGCTTCCCGATGGGCGCGTGATAACCGGCAAAACTTCAACGCTTCTCGGGGCAGCTTCGTCGGTGCTGTTGAACGCTCTGAAGGCTCAGGCGGGCATTCCCGATGAGATGATGATTATCAGCGATGCTGCGCTCGAGCCCATTTGCAAGCTGCGTATCGAGCATTTGGGGCATCGCAACCCGCGCCTTCATCCACGCGAGATGCTCATCGCCCTTTCGACCACGTCGCTTACGAGCCCCATGTCGACCACGGCTATCAATGCGGCAAGCCAGCTGCGTGGTTGCGATGCGTATTTTTCGGTTATCATCCCGACCGATGACGAGCAGCTGTATCGAAGCCTGGGTATTAACGTGTGCTGCGAACCGCGCTACGAACAGCACCGCTATTATCACGGCTAGACGATTCGGACTGCGGGCTGTTGCCGAAGCCCATTCGATCCTCTGCACGGTTGGCCATTGTCTTTCGAAACGAGTTGCGAGAACATCTTGCAACTCGTTTTCGTTCTACCAGTTGCCGAAGATGAAGCGTTGTATGTCCTGGTTCATCATCACGATGAACAGCAACATGAACAGCGCCATGCCCGCAAACGACAGGTAGTTCATGGCGCGCACGCCCACAACTTTGCGACGGATGCGCTGATATGCCTCGACGACGAACCGTCCGCCGTCGAGTGGCGGAATGGGCAGCAGGTTCATGATGCCAAGCGAAACCGATAGCATCGCCGTGAACGAAAGCGCGCTCGTTATGCCGGCTTCGAACGCGGATTTGGACATGACCGCTATGCCGACAACCGAAGTGGAGTTCGAAACGGTCTCGGCTACGGTCTGCGGGTTGAATAGGCCGGCAACTGCCTGGATGACCATGCCGATATACGCGAAGCCCGCCTGCGTTGCGCGCAAGGGGTCGACAGTCATGTGGGTTACCTCGCCCGTTTGCGTGTTCTGGTAGTCGAATCCGAGCACGGAATAGATGAACACGAAAGCGGCCATCGCGAACAGAAGGTTCACTCCCGGACCGGCCAGCAGGATGACCATCCGCTTCCATGTGGGCAGCGAACGGTACTGCTGGCGGTATTCCGAGCGGAAAAAGGCCTGCGGGTCGGCCAAGCGATGCGGTTTGCCTTCCTCGAGTGGCTCGAAGAGCGCGGTCTTGTGCCCGCGGGCGCGCCGTTGCTGCAGTCCCGTGGGCTTGCGCTCGGGGACGCGATAGGTGTTGAACTCGTCGGTTTTCTTGGGTCCCGAAATCGTTCCCCATTCGACCAGTTCTTCCAGCGCCTCGTATGCCTCGTCGTCCGTTATTCTGCAATCGGCCGCCACGTCTTCCATGTTGGCCGTGCCGCGGGCATAGACGCTGGTCATCGCTGCCTGCAGATGAGGCGACATCTCTCCGGGCTCCATGCCGCACACGCGCGCGTAGCCGCCGAGCGGGATGGCCGTCAGTCCGAACTTCGTTTCGCCCCGTTGCACGCCGATGTGCGGTCCGGGCAGCCCGATCATGAATTCGGAAACGCGCACGCCGAACGCGCGCGCCGCCAGGAAGTGGCCTCCTTCGTGTATGGCCACAAGGAATCCGAGCACGATAGCGCCCGCCAGTATGATAAGCAAAACATCCATGCAAGAATTATACGCGACCCACCTTGCCCCCACCTTACGGTTACCGAAATGTCTATAAGCAACAAGAGCAGACCCCAGCCCAGCCGCGTGAAGCAACCGCTTCGAAACCGCGCATTTCGTGCAATCTCATGCAATTTCGCTCGTGGCATGCACGAGATTGCGCGAAATGCGCGGTTGGCACTATCCGCGATGCCTCGAACGTCGGTAGCTTATTGCCGCTCGCGGTCTCGAAGGCGATGAAGCCGCGGCGCCTTAGGCGAGCGGGAGCGCCACCGTGAACGTGCTTCCAATCCCTTCGCTGGTTTCGGCCGTGGCCGATCCCCGGTGGAACTCCGCGATTTTCCTTACGAGGGGCAAGCCGAGCCCGAAGCCCTTCGAGCTGCGTGATGTATCGGCACGATAGAAGAGGTCCCATATGCGCTGTGCTTTGTCGCTGGCGATTCCCGGGCCATCGTCAGCGACGGAAATGCTGGCCACGCCATCGCTCGTTGCAAGCGCAACGCGAATTGCAACGCCATCGCCCCCGTAGCGTTCGGCATTGCGAAGCAGGTTGTTCAGGGCAAGTTCCATCAGTTCGCGATTGGCCTTCACCCGTACGCCGTCGGCAATGTCGCGTTCCAGGTGCACGCTGCCTTCCATGCGCGAGAAATCCTCGCATACGCCGTGCACGAGCGCGCTCAGGTCCAGCTCTTCGCAGGTGTAGCGATCGGTTCCCTGCTCGATGCGCGTAAGCATGAGCAGCGATTCGATAATGCCCGACATCTTCTCGCCCTGTTTGCGCACGGCGGCAATCGATTCGCGCAGCTCGCCTTCGTCCGATGCGTTGTCCTCGGCGTATTCGCACTGCGCGAGTATCACCGCAACCGGCGTGCGCAGCTCGTGCGATGCGCTTGAAGCAAAGGTGCGTTCGGCCTCGAAATTGCGCTGCAGCGTTCCGAGCATCTCGTTCATGTCGTGCGCCAGCGCGGAAAGCTCGTCGCCTGCACCAGACACCGGCACGCGACGCGTTAGGTCCCCGCTTTCCCGTATCTCGCGAGCTGCACGGTCTATTTCGCGCACGGGCTGCAGGAAACGGCCCGCCAGAATGCGTCCTCCGAAAAACGCGACCAGCAACAAAACGGGGATAAGCGCGGCCAAGAAACCGCTGCGGGCAAGCATGTCCCAAACCGATGCCTCCGCGCGCACGATGCCGCGGACCCAGTAGTCATCGCCATGTCGAATGCGCACGCGCTTGTCCAGGTAGTAATAGGTTCCCCCGTCCAGCTCGATTTCCTGGGGCGCATCCGAAGGGGAAAACGATACGTCGTCCAGCGCGTCGTGAAGGAACAGGCCCCCATAGCGTTTCCCTCCTTCGCCATATACCATAAGCTGCACGTCGCCGTCCACGAACTCGGCGTCTGCCATCCCGCCTGCCGACAGGCGCTCTTCGTAGCCCCGCTCTTGTTCGATCGCGTCGGCTTCGGCCTGCACCGCATCTACCAGTTCGGCGCGCGTGACCTGCCTGCCGTAGGCGCCGTATGCCGTTGCAGTCGCCACGAGCAACAGCGCGCATATAACTGCCAGGACAAGCGTGAACCACAGCGACATCCTGGTCTTTATCGTCAGGTGGGGCTCGAATGCCGCCTTCGTCGTTGACCGGGCGTTCATTGCGGCATCCTCAGCGTGTATCCGATGCCGCGCACCGTGTGGATAAGCTTCACATCGTGCCCGTCGTCTATCTTCTTGCGCAGGTAGCTCATGTACACGTCCACGATGTTCATGCCGCCTTCGTAGTCGTAGCCCCAGACGTGACGCACGATGCGCTCGCGGTCCAGAATGCTGCCCTGGTTCAGCATCAGGTATTCCAGAAGCCCGTACTCCTTGCCCGTTAGCTCGATCTCGGTTTCGCCGCGCACCACGACGTGGCTGTCGAAGTCCAGTGAAAGGTCGGCCAGTTCAAGCCGCGATGAAACGCTGCCCGCGGCAGTGCGCGTTACGGCGCGTATCCGCGCGATGAGCTCGTCGAACGAAAACGGCTTCACCACGTAGTCGCTTGCGCCCACGTCGAGTCCGCGCACCTTGTCGGAAACGGCGTCGCGGGCCGTAAGGAAGATGACCGGCACCGCCTTGCCCTTCGACCTGAGCGCGCGCACGACCTCGATTCCATCGGGCGCCGGCATCATGATGTCGAGAACCGCCACGTCGTAGTCGGCGAACATGAGGTGGTCGAGCGCCTCTTGCCCGTTGAAGCAAGCATCCACCTCGAAGCCCTCGGCGGACAGCTTCTTCGCGATTATGCTGTTCAAATCCACGTCGTCTTCTGCTATCAGAAGTTTCACGGTTGTCCCTTTCCAGTGCCGTCGACCCAGCCGTGGCAGGCGCTTTTCGGCCGGCTGGTTTTCCTCGTTGCCGAAAGGCGCAATTTCTCAAGCGCTGTTTTGCCGTGCAACCCCATTCTACTTCGTTGCCTTGCCGCTGGCTCGACTGCGAAAAGCAACCCATCAGATTGCTCGCGGGGGCGAAAAGCTGTGGGCGAATCGGTTGAACAGCGCAACTACCGCGCACCCGATGCCCACTCCCAATGCCGCACCGCACAGCACGTCGCTTGGGAAGTGCACGTACAGGTACATCCGCGAAAACGCAATCGCGCAGGCAATCGCCAGGGCCGCTATCCCAAGGCGCCGGTCGTAGCGCAGCAAGATGGTTGCGCAGATGAAGCTTGAAAGCGTGTGACTCGATGGGAAGGAGAAGTCGGCGGGGATGGCTACGAGCATGTCCACGCTTGAATCGATCCAGCAGGGGCGCGGGCGTGCCACGATGTTCTTCAGCAGGCCGTTTCCCACGACCAGCCCCGTTACAAGGCCGCACCCTAGCATGACGCCGCAACGTCGATGACGCCTGATCAGCAGCATGACCACGGCTATGGCTATCCAGAGCAGCCCCAGATCCCCGAGCAGCGTGACTTTCGGCATTAGCCAGTCCAGCTGCTCGGTGCGCACGTTCGTCTGAATCCAAGCGAGGATAGCGAAATCAAGTTCTTCGATCATAGGGCTCCATTCGCGTCGGTCCATTCGATTGAGCTGGGCAAGGATGCGCTCATCGGCCGTTGTGGGGCCTCGCCGACCGTTCGCCGTTCAAGCGACGGACAGCGCCAGTACAGCACCACGCCCGCAACGAGCAATGCGGCTGCGGCGATTGGGTAGGCAAGCGCAAGCTGGTTCGTCGTGCCGTAGATGTCGAGCACGCCTTTCATGATACAGCCGACCGTGAGCGTTGCCACTCCCGAATTCCACATGTTGGCGGCCAATTTGCCGGGAGCACATTTGCCGCGAAGCGCTATGACCAGATTCGGCAATGCGCCCAGCGTAAGGGGGATGGCGAACGCATATATCATGTAATACGAGTACACCTCGTGGCTGAACAGCTCGTAAACCGCGCCGAACAGGGCGCAGAACAGGCTGCATACAAGGTATACGAGCGCGGTTCTCAGCGGGTTCGGAGCCGTTTCGGGTGCGATGGCAACAGGGCTGGGGCAATCCGGGCCTGCGTCGTTGCGGTGCAAGTTCTCGTTAACCGATGTATACGATGTCATTTACGTTCCTTTCCTTTATGCTGTTGCCGGTCGTAGTGGGGTTGTTCACGACGTCGCCCTGGAAGACCATGGTAGACGATCCGCCTCCATCCAGGTTGTAAGCGCATTCCACGCCGAGCTGGCCCTGCATGAACATCGCAAGCTCTTGCAGCGAAAGCCCGGCGCTCTCGTCGGTGCGCCCGTCGGATACCACGAACACGTAGTGGCATTCGTCTACGATGCCGATGGCCGTGCGCGGATTGTCGGCCTTGGCCTTGCCGACTTCGTCGTTCGCCGACACAGTCACCTGCCCGTCTTGCACGAGCGCCGGACCGAACGAGAAGGCCTGCCATACGCCATTATCCACGAGTGCCTGCGCGCTTGTCGTGGATGGATCGACTATTTCGAATGTTCCGTCGGCGCGCACGCAGAGCACGTCGTTTTCATCGGCTGTGTCGCGATACACGATGCCGTTGCGTATGACAAATCCCCGCTCGCGCGATCCGTAGTTGTCTCCGTTTATGGCTAGCACGGCGTTATGGGCCGAAGCCATATCGGACGTGGTGGCCGTAATGTTCTTGCCGTAGGCGTCGTTGGCAAATGCCGTTTTCAGGTATTCGGCAGAGCTGACGGTCACGTCCGCCACGTACACGGCCGTTCCTGCAACCGTGTACTCCGACAGCTTAACCCGCATGTTCTCGTCGCTGTATTCGCGGGTTTGCCCGGTTGCTACGCTGGTCGAATTCGCGGTGGCGCCGTTATCGTCCGACGTGGCCGTCGAAGCCGTGCCGCCCGAATTGTCTGTCTGCCCCGTGGAAGTCGTCGACCTGCCCGGCCTTTTTCCCGGACGACTGCTTCGCGACGACGATTCACCGGTCGCCGACGACGACGCCGCCGATTCGGCCGCAGACGCGTCGGTGGACGCCGACGAAGAGGCGGGCGTCGAATCCCCGAACATCGACGTGTTCATCTCGGTTGCACCTTCCTGATAGGCGTTTGCGAATGCAAACGTGTCGAGCGCCACGAATGTCGTGAAGCCCATCAGGCATGCGCTAAACGCGATTGCCCAGATATGCTGTTTCATAGTCTGTCTTCTCCTTTCCGAATACGAACAAGCGCTGCGCGAAATAGCTGATCGCGAACAGCGCGATTTCAACGCAGACCTTTGCTGCCAAGGGGTGAGCGCCCAAAGTCACCAGCGCGCCGAGTGCCACCGTGTTGCAGGCAAGCATGAATGCGGCCAAGGCAACATACCGTGCAAGCGACTGCGCAACCGGCGCGGAGTTTCCGAACACCATCGTGCGGTTCAGGGAATAGTTGGCGGCAGCGCTGACCATGCGTGCACCCACGTTCGCCCCGATGGAAGAGCCTGTCAGGGCCAGAATCGCGCAGAACAGCGCGTAGTCTATGATGAAGCTGGCAAACGACGAAGCCGAGAACTTCAGTATCTCGCGGTATATCCGAACCGAGTCCTTCACGGGATTGAAGTGCGATGCCGCATTGCCGTTTATATAGATGGTGGACACATCGACTTCGCGCAGGGGCACCGATGCCCGCGCGAATTCCATGAGCACGTTCATCTCGTACTCGTAGCGCATGCCGCCGATTTCCAGCATCCGCGCTGCCAACGATCCCGAAAACGCCCGAAGCCCCGTTTGGGTGTCGCGCACGGAAACACCGCTGACAAGCCGAAACACGATGCGCGTGGCGCCATTGCCCAGCTTGCTGCGCGCCGGCACGTCACCTTCGAACGCGCGGCTGCCAAGCACGAGGCTTTCCGGGTGGCGCCGGGCGTCGTCGCATACGCGCACCACGTCGGCCGTGTCGTGCTGCCCATCGGCATCGACCGTTGCCACGATGCAATCTTCGCCGTATGTGGAAAGCACATGGCGCAACCCCGTTTTAATTGCCGCGCCCTTGCCCAGGTTGTCCTCGTGCGCGAGCAGCGTCGCGCAGTGGCGAACCCGGTCGAAGACTGCTCTTGCCTCGGTGCAGCTGCCGTCGTCGACGACCACGACCTCGAAACCTTCGCAGGCAAGCGATTGGGCGACGTGCACCAATTCCGCATCGGGGTCGTAGGCCGGTATAACAGCGATTCTCGTTTCTCGCATCCGATTCACCTCCTGATGCCTTCATCGGAACGTGAATACGTGATACCCCCCGAACATTGGAGCAACATTAGAATCGCGAAGTGTGAAGACGGCTTCACACGGGCAAGTGCGGGCCTCGGTGCGGCTGGGCCACGTACGGGGGATGCCGCGATTGGGTGCGGTAGAATGAGGGGGGCGTAATACTCGACTGCGAGAAGGGCGGCGCTATGATTTGCACGAAATGCGGTGCGAACAATGCAGATGGCAAGAAATTCTGCGAGAACTGTGGCGCTTCGCTGGGGAAGAAGGAAGGGCAGGCGCGCCCCGCCGGCAGCGGTAATGCGCGTCCTCAGATCAATCTGACCCAGGCATCGAGCACGGGCGCAAGCGCAAGTGCGGGCGCGGACGCGGCGCAGCGGCGCGGAGGCCGTGGCGGGCTGCTCTTTCTCGTGGTGGCCCTTGTAGTGCTGGTGGCGTTGGGCGGCGGCATAATCAGCATGTGATCGTCGATGGGAAGCGTCGTGGAACAATACGGCGCGAATGGCAGCACGATTAGCTCGTGGGTT
>DMNP01000101.1:516-8351 GCA_003452695.1 Eggerthellaceae bacterium | reverse complement strand
CAGTGGAACAACCAGTGGAACAACCCCCGCTTCAACAGGAGAACATTGAGTTCGCGCAGACAATGCAGGCATCGACGGATATGCAGCAGGTGCAGCCTCAGGCGATGGCCGCAGACATGCAGGCGGCTCAGGTGCCGATGGATGCCTTGCAAGCGCAACCGCAGCCGCAGGCGGGCGTGTTCGTGCAGCAGCCCTTGCAAGCACAGCCGCAGGCGAACGTGCAGCAACCCCTGGTTGACGCGCAGCTGCAGCCCCAGATGCAGCTGCAGCCGCAGGCGGGCGTGGACGTGCAGCTGCCGCAGAACCCGCAGATTCAACCCAACGTGCAACCTGAGCAGCTGGCCCAGTTGCAGCAGCAGGCAATGCCCGTGCAGGATCCGGCGCTCATCCAGCAGCAGGCCTTGCCCGGGCAGGACCCAGCGCAGCAGATGCAACAGGGAACGCCCCCGCAGGGTCCGGCGATGACGATGCAGCAGGGCACGCCGGTCGTTACCATGGGGTCGGGCATGCCGATGGGCGACACGCAGTTCGCGCCGCCCCCGGCCAGCGCACCCGCACCTGCGCCCGACGGCTCGCAACAGCCCCCGCAGCAGCCGGTGAACTTCTTCGACGACAGCCAGCGCGACATCGAGATGCCTCCCCAGAAGAAAGGCTTCTTTGCGCGCCTGTTCGGAAAGAAGGGCTAGGAAACCCGCAGTGCGCAGCCGCTCGCCTGTCGGGACGTCGCGGTGAAGCAAGGAACATGGCGAAGGAAACACGACGAAAGGATCACCATGCTCGAGCAAGTCGATTTCAACGTAGAAAAGATGAGCAAAGAGGAATACAAACCTTTGGCCAAGGAGCTTATCAACAAGCTCGTCGTGTTGCAGCAGCAAGCCCGTACCAAAGGAATCGGGCTGGTGGTGCTGTTCGAAGGATGGGGCGGCGCCGGCAAGGGCAGCCGCATTTCCGACTTGATGTACGCGCTGGACGCGCGTGCAACCAGCGTGCACGTTACCGAGGAGCTGGACATCGACGCCGCGAAGAACTTCGCGGGCGTGAAGTGGGGAGTAACCGATTACGACCCGGTAATGAAGCAGTTCTGGTCGGCGCTCGGCGAACGCGGCACCATAACTTTCTTCGACCGCGGCTGGTACACGGCTGCAATCGAGCAGGGCATTGCCGAGCTGGCGCACGACCGCATCGATGCAGTGCAGAAGCTGGCCAAGAAGGGCAAGCACAAGTCGCTCGTGGAAGATGGCGCCTCGAAGGCCCGTGGCGAATTCCATGGCGATGTCATTGCCAGCTACCAGCGCATCGCCCACAACTTCGAGCAGATGCTCGTGGACGACGGCTATGTGGTAATCAAGCTGTTCGTTCACGTGAGCAAGGAAGCGCAGAAAAAGCGCCTGAAGCATTTGCGTCACAACCCCAACACCGCCTGGCGCGTCAGCGACGAGAAGCTCGCGGAGCTTAAGTACTACGATCAGGCCTATGTCATGTACGATCGCCTGCTCGAAACGAGCAACTTCGCTTTCGCGCCATGGACGCTCGTGAACGGCGAGGACTGGCGTGCGGCAAATGTCCAGGTGGCCAGAGCGCTGGTGGACGCCATCGAACACGAGCTGGCAAGCGCTCCCGACGCCGCTGCCGAGGCCGCCAAGCAGAAAGCAGCCGAGAACTCGGCCCGCGCTGCCGCTGTGGCCGCGGGCGGAGCCTCAGAGGGCCAGGTCGACGATCCCGATGCCGTGCTGAAGGCCGCCGAGGAAGAGGCGGCGTTGCAGCACGCATATGCACCGCGCGGCTCTAACTACATCATAATGGCGGGGTATCCCCAGATAGACCATACGGTGGAAAAGCCCCGCATCGAAACCGAAGAGGAATACAAGGCCCAGCTGAAGATGGAGCAGCGGCGCTTCTACGAGCTGGAGCTGGAAATGTATCAGAAGCGCGTTCCGCTCATGCTCATGTACGAGGGCTGGGATGCCGCAGGCAAGGGCGGCAACATCAAGCGCATCTGCCAGGCAATCGACGCCCGCGCCTACACGGTGTATCCGTCTCCTGCGCCCACCAAGCCAGAGCTGATGCATCCTCATCTGTGGCGCTATTGGATCCGCCTGCCCAGGGCGGGCCATGTGGGCATCTACGATCGCAGCTGGTATGGGCGTGTGCTCGTAGAACGCGTGGAGGGCTTCGCCAGCCCGGAGCAGTGGTCGCGCGCCTACGACGAGATTAACGCGTTCGAATACGAGCTCGTGCAATGGGGCGCCATCCTGCTGAAGTTCTGGGTGGATGTCACCCCCGACGAGCAGCTGCGCCGTTTCGAGGCGCGTCAGGCCGATCCCACCAAGACCTGGAAGATTACCGAGGAGGACTGGCGCAACCGCGACAAGTACCCGCAGTACAAGTCTGCCGTCGACGACATGTTCCGCCTGACGTCGACCACGTTCGCGCCATGGATCGTCCTTGAAAGCGACGACAAGCACTATGCGCGAATCCAGGCGCTGCGGGCTATTAACGAGGCGCTCGAAGCGCGTCTTCACAAGTAGTTTTTCAGCGGGCGGGTGGCGCTGCCCGGTTCCTGCCGCAGCCGCGCCGGGAGCGCGGCCGGCCGGCGGGGCGGGGCATGCCGCCTGCCTGCATTGTTCGGAGGTCGAATGGAAGTTCAAGACGGCCAAACTGAGTATACGGGCGCAATCGACACGGGCATCACGGCCGCGCAGGCCCGCGAGCTGTACGAAGCGGACCAGAAAGTGCGCAAGCGCCGGCGCAGCCCGTGGTTCACGGTGTTCGTAATCGCCATGATCGTGCTCGTGGCCTCGCTCGGCGCGCTCGGCGTAATTGCCTTCAGCTACCTGCAGGGCCAGCAGAAGTACGATGCCATTGCGCAGACGTCGGATTTCAATCCGACCCAGCTGGAAAACGGCCTTTCGGCCACGGTGGACTGGGATGCGCTGCTCGCGGCCAACCCCGATACCGCGGCCTGGCTCTACATACCCAACACGGTGGTGAACTACCCGGTGGTGCAGGGCCAGGACAACGACCACTACCTGTACTACGATTTCGACGGCAACCAGGGCTGGCTGGCTGAATACGGAGCCATCTTCCTGGACTACCGTAACAAGCGCGACTTCTCCGATCCGGTGTCGTTCATCTACGGCCACCACATGAACGACGGGTCGATGTTCGCGTCCATAGCGCAGATGGCCGACCAGGCGCGTTTCGACGAATGCCGCACGCAGTACGTGCTTTCGCCCGGGGGCAACTACCGCCTGCGCTCGTTCGCGCTCGTGCACTGCGGCGCCGACGAGCCCATCGTTGAAACCACCTTTGCCAGCCGCAAGGACATGGTGGCATACATCCAGGACAAGATGGACCGTTCGATGGTGGCGGTGGGCGATGCGCCCCCGGCGGAATCCATACGCAAGGTGTTTGCGCTTGCCACCTGCGACAACTATTCTGCGGGCCGCTACATCCTGTTCTGCTACGTGGAAGACACCACGGCATCGGGCCTTTCGGGAAACATCGGCCTGGGAACGAACGAGGAAGGCCAGACGGTCGGATTCGACAACGGCCTGGCTCCCGAATAGCGCCGAGGGCCAACGGCATCACGCATTCGGCAACGCGACGAAAGGGGACGATGGCGTCATGACAGATGCGCAATCCGAAAAACAGGTAACCTATGCCCAGGCGGGCGTGGACATTCAGGAAGGCGCGCGCGCCGTGGACGCTATAAAGGACACGGTGCATTCCACCTATCGCCCCGAGGTCGTGGGCGATATCGGCGGCTTCGGCGGGCTGTTCAGCATCGCCGCGGCCAAGGACATGCAAGACCCGCTGCTCGTGTCGGGCACCGACGGCGTGGGCACGAAGCTGAAAATCGCCCAGATGCTGGGCAAGCACGGCACCGTGGGCATCGACCTGGTGGCCATGTGCGCAAACGACATCCTGGCAACCGGTGCCGAGCCGCTGTTCTTCCTGGACTACATTGCCGTGGGCAAGCTGGATGCGGGCGCCGTGTCCGAAATCGTCGCGGGCATCGGCGAGGGCTGTCGCCAGGCGGGATGCGCCCTTATCGGCGGCGAGATGGCCGAGCATCCCGGCGTCATGGACCCGTCCGACTACGACCTGTCGGGATTCTGCGTGGGCCTGGTCGACCGCCCGAAGATGCTCGACCCCGCGCAAGTGCGCGCGGGCGACGTGCTGGTCGGCCTGGCATCGAGCGGCCTGCATTCCAACGGCTATTCGCTGGCGCGCAAGGTCTGCCTGGAAGGGCGCACCTTGGCGGAAGTTACCGAGCCGCTCGACGAGCTGGGAGGGCTGGGCGTTGCCGAGGCGCTGCTCGCGCCCACGCGCATCTACGTGAAGCCCGTGCAGGCCGTTATGGCCGCATGCCCCGGAGCGGTGCATGCACTTGCGCACATAACGGGCGGCGGCATAACCGAGAACCTGAACCGCGCGCTGCACGGCCAGGTGGACGCGCTCGTGCAGCTGGGCAGCTGGCCCGTGCCCCCCATCGTGCGCCACACGTGCGATGCCGCGCACCTATCCGAAGACGAGGCGCTGAAGACCTTCAACATGGGCATCGGCCTCGTGCTCGTCGTGGACGCCGATGCGGTGGATTCCGTAGTCGCCGCCGCCGAGTCGGCGGGCGAGCGCGCCTACGTCATAGGCGCCGTGCAGCCCGGCGCCGGCGTCGTGAAGTACGCGCGCCCATAGGGCAACGATCGGGCACGATGCCCGCAATGCGAAAGGAGCCTGAAATGGCGGAAACGTTGAAGGTGGGCGTGCTCGTGTCGGGAAGCGGCACGAACCTGCAGGCCATAATCGATGCAGCGGCAGAGGGGCTGCCGGTGGAGGTGGCGCATGTCGTGTCGTCGCGGCCCGATGCCTACGGCATCGAACGCGCCAAGGCCGCGGGCATTCCCGTGCTCGTGCTGAACCAGCAGATATATGCCGACGCGCGCGCAGCCGACCAGCTCATAGCCGACACCCTGCAGGCTTCGGGCGTGGAATACGTGGTAATGGCGGGCTATATGCGCATGGTGACGGGGGTGCTACTGGACGCCTTCCCCAACCGCATCGTGAACCTGCATCCGGCCCTGCTGCCCTCCTTCGTGGGTGCCCATGCCATCCAAGACGCCTTCGACGCCGGCGTGAAGGTTACGGGCGTTACCGTGCATTTCGCCAACGCGGAATACGACAAGGGGCCCATCATCGCGCAGCGCGCCGTGCCCGTGCGCGAAACCGATACGGTGGAAACGCTCGAGGAGCGCATCCACGAGGTCGAGCACGAAATCTACCCCCAGGTTCTCGGCTGGCTTGCCGACGGTCGCGTGCACGTGCAGCCCGACGGCAAGGTCCGCATCGCCCAATAACGAAACCGGCGCAACGGCGCATCGTTGAACCTACGGCAATCAGAGCAAGGAGCTGCAATGAACAAGGCGACCATCGAGAAGGTCATCGCAGATTTGAAGGCCGGCCGCGTGCCGGCCATCGGCGTGGAAGAGGTGCCCGCTTTCAGCCAGGAGGCCACGGCGGGCAACGAGCATTTGAGCCCGGAGAGCCTGGCCGAGATTGCAAAGAGCCTGACGGCGGACGACATCCCCACTTTCGAGCGCGCCCTGCGCGCAATCGACGAGGGCGATTTGGCCTGGATTGGCTTCAAGGTGGTGTACGACCCCCAGGCGGCCATGGCCAACGTGGACAACGAGGTTACCAAGAAATACGGCGATGTCGGTTCGGCCGACGGAGACCCGCTCGTGTTCTTCTGCAACGACGCCAAGGAGATAGTGGCCTCGCGCGAGCCGTCCGCACGCGACCTCTTCCAGATGAAGGACGTGACGCGCGGGCCTTCGATGCACAACGAGCAGTTCGACGGTCTTATCTGGGCAAGCGTGCCGCTGTTCGATCCCGTGCGCGTGTGGCTGCTCGGGGCGTCCGACGTGGCCAGCGAGCTCGCTCCGCTCGCGGCCCACGTGGGCTTCACGGTAACGGTCGTGGACTACGACGAGGCGTACCTGAACGAGGCCCGCTTCCCGCAAGCCGAGCGCATCCTGTTCGACGGCGGCGATTTCGGCGAGCTGGTGAACTGCGAGGCCGATCCCGCCGACTACGTGTGCGTGCTCACCCGCGGGCACATGTTCGATCCCAACAGCTGCATCTGGGCGCTCGGGCAAGGCGTGCACTACGTGGGCATGATGGGCTGCGCCGGCAAGAACAACCGCGTGCACGACCTGGTCATCGCCGCAGGCGCGACCGAGGAGCAGTGGGACAGCGTGAAGCGTCCCATAGGACTGAAGTTCGGCGCCAAGACGCCCGCCGAGCTGGCCATCGCCATCATCGCGGAACTCGTGGACGTGCGCTACCGCCAGCGCTATTCCCAGGAAGCCCGCGATCGCCACGACCAAGCCCTCGGCCGCTAATGAATACGGGTACCTGGCACCGATATTCAGAGGGGCTTGTGAACTGAAACTCTGGCTTCGCATTCGTGTATTACGATGGCGATTTTGCATTTGTATGGCTGTAGCAAAACTGTTAAAATTTGTTCGATTGCAACCGTCTGAACATACGGTAAAAGCAGAACGGACGGCGTAACGGAAGGAACATCATGGACGAAACAGGCGTGTTGGGGCTGCTCGAAGAGCTATCCATACTACTTGAAGATGCCAAGCCGGTTGGATTCGGCAGGAACAACAATCTGCGTCAGGTCGACATATCCGCCGCATTCGAGATTATGGACGAGATTCGCGACACGTTCCCGAGCGAGTTCGCTCAGTCGCGTCAGATCGTGCGCGAGCGCCAAGCGTTGCTCGACGATGCCGATGCGGAAGCCAACCGCTTGGTGGAAGACGCGCGCGCCCAGGCCATGACTATCGCCAGCGAACAGGAAATCGTGCGCATCTCGCAGCAGCAGGCCGACCAGATTCTGGCCGACGCCCGCGAGCTGGAGCGCCAGACGCGCGCCGGTGCTGAAGATTACGCCGACGAGGTGTTCGGCCATGTAGAGCAGAGCCTGGACACGTTGCTGAACAACGTGCGCCGCTGCCGCGACCGCCTGAACGCCACGACCATGAACCACTAATCGTGGCAGATACGCGCATAAAAGTGCCATCCGAGCTCTTCGCGCTGGCGGAGAGCTCTCATTTTGAAGGAACGGCCGATGTCGACGTGTTGGCGATCGGCCCGGACGACTACGCCTTCGAAGCTCCGGTGGCGTGGTCGGTGGACGTGACCAACACCGGCTCGGCGCTTCTGGTGGCGGGCACTGCACAGGGGCGCGCCACGAGCGCCTGCGCGCGCTGCCTGGAAGACGTGCACTGCGATTTCCAGGGCGATATAGAAGGGTACTTCCTGGTGGAAGGCGCCTATTCGCAAGATGCGGTCGACGGCGGGGCGGCAGACGACGAAGACGAGGTGGGGGCCGACGNNCCTCGACGACGTCTCGTTCGACTTCGAAGGCGACATCGAGGGGTTCTTCCTGCTGAACGCCGAGGATGCGGTCGATTTCGAAGACGATGACGACGCCCCGGGCGAAGACGAGTTCGACGTGCTTCCCGCCGACCACATTATCGATCTTCTGCCGCTGGTGAAGGCGGCGCTGATGATGGACGCGCCCACGATGCCGCTGTGCCGCCAAGACTGCGCGGGCCTGTGCCCGACGTGCGGTGCGAACCTGAACGACGGTCCGTGCAGTTGCGGCGGAGATAGCGACCTTGCCGAATTCGAACGGGCGGCCAATCCCTTCGCGGCCCTGGCCGACTACAAGTTCGAATAGCCCTTAGCCATGCAGGGCAGCCCAGACAATCCCGACAGCCCCGGCAATCCCGGCAATCCCGAGCCGGCGGGCGGCCGTG
>DMNP01000101.1:0-448 GCA_003452695.1 Eggerthellaceae bacterium | reverse complement strand
GCCATGAGCGGCGGCGTGGACAGCTCGGTTGCCGCCCTCGTGCTGCGCGACGCCGGCTACGACGTGCAGGGCGTAACGCTGAAGCTGTTCGAAAACGAGGATGCCTGCATCGTCGGCGAGAAGTCGTGCTGTTCGCTGAAAGACGCCGAAGAGGCGCGCCAGGTATGCCTGGATCTTGGCGTGGAGCACTGCATATACAATTTCGGTCGCACGTTCAACCTTCAGGTCATCGACCGCTTCTGCGATGCGTATCTCTGCGGCCAGACGCCCAACCCCTGCATCGACTGCAACCGCTACGTGAAGTTCGAGGCCTTGCAGCAACGTCGGCGCGACCTGCAATTCGACTTCGTGGCCACCGGCCATTACGCGCGCCGCAGTTTCAACGGGCAAACGGGGCGCTACGAGCTGAAGTGCGGCCTGGATGCCAACAAGGACCAGAGCTACGTGC
>DMNP01000316.1 GCA_003452695.1 Eggerthellaceae bacterium | reverse complement strand
ATCTCGATGTCGGTCTCGCCGTACAGGTAGCCCACCATGAGCTTGGCCGTCTCCGTGGCAAGGCCCTTGCCCCACCAGCATTCGCGCAGGCGGTACCCGATGCTAATCTTGTGCAACGGGTCTCGCAGTCCATAGAACTCGGCCAGGCCGGCAAGCTCGCCGGTCTCCTTCATGCGGATGGCCAGCATGAGCGATTCCTTCTTCTCGAAAAGGTCGCCGTATATGAGGTCTATCGCCTCGTTCATGTCGTCGAAGCGCTTCTCGAACAGGTAGGTGGGCTCGAAGCGCTGCACGTTCGGGTTCTCCACGAGGTCGCGCAGCGCTTCGGCGTCGGTGTCAACCACGCAGTTCAGCACGATGCGCTCGCCCTGTATGCTCGGGATTTCGCTGAAGAGCTTCTTGCGCTCGCCGATTTGCGCTTGCTGGTCCGGTTGCGCGGCAAGGACGTGCGCGTCATCTGCGCCGTACGGGACGGCAAGGACCTCGGCGGGGGCGGCAGCGGGGGCCTCGGCGGTGGCGGGGGCGGCAGCGGCAACGACATCGGCCGAACGCGAGTTCTGGTACAAACGCGCAAACTCCTCGCGCCTTCTCGCCCGGCGAGCGTCGGCCCATTTGGCCAGCTGCTCATCGCGGCGCCGCCTGCTCTCCAAAAGCCGGTAGCTGGGGTCTTCAGCCAGCCGCTCTGCCTCGTACGCCTCGAACGCCAGCCTGCGGTCGCGGCGCTGGCGGTACACCTGGTTCAAGCTCTCGGGTTCTATGAACACGCGGGTCGCCTGCGGGAACTCCCCCATCACCTCGTCTTCTATGCGATCGATGGCCACCAGCACGTCGCCTGCGTCCAAGTTCTCGCGAAACGTTACGTCCAGGTTCATGAGCAAGTCTTCGGGTCCCAGGTACAGCGAGAGGACGCGGCCGCACTTTATTACATCCGGGTCGCTCTCCACGATGAACACGACTTCTCCAACCTCGTCTGCGGCAAGACCCTCGCCGATGACCAGGCTGCGCGTCTCCTTCAGCAAGATTGCGGCGATGAAGGCCATGATGGCGCCGATGATTACCGAGCACCAAGCGTCTATAACGTAGTTGCCCGTGGCCGTGGAGAGGATGTTGCCCACGAGCGCCACGGCCATGCCGGCCACCGCCGCCGTGTCTTCCAGGAACACGGTGATGTTCGTCGGGCTCTTCGATTCGCGGATGTACTTCACGATGCTCATGTCGCCGCGCGCCTTGTTCACGGTGCGCACCGCAACGGAAAGGGAGATGCCTTCGACCGCGATGCCAATGCCGAGCACGATGTAGTTGATGAGCGGGTTTTCGATGGGATTCCCGCCCGCCATGACGTTGCGCATGCCCTCGTACATGGCAAAGCCGCCGCCGAGCACGAAGATGACGAGCGCAACCGTGTGGCTGTAGAAGTACTCCTCGGGGCCGTAGCCGAACGGGTGCTTCACGTCGGGCGGCCGTTTCGCCAGCTTACTGCCCACGAGCAGCAGAGAATCGTTTATGGCGTCGACCATCGAGTGGATGCCTTCCGAGAACATGGCCGACGATCCGGTAATCGATGCCGCGATGAACTTCACGAGCGACGTGACGACGCCGGCGATGACCGCCACGACAACGGTGACGTTGCTCTTCAGCTTCTCGGACGCCGAGAGGTTCGCCTCCATTTCGCGGCGGCGCCGAGCCCGCGCCTCGGCGCTGTTCACGTCTGCCACGTTTGCATTCACCGTTATGTTGTCGGCCATGGCAAGCCCCTTTCCATCGGCAGGACCGCTTCTTGGCGCGTCCCCTTGCATGCACCACGTTGCGCCCCTTGGCATGATCATTGGCATGCACCATGCTTTACCGCTTGTCGCGTTTGTGAAATATGCTAACCCACGAGGCCGCTCTTTCCAAGCATGCCAGCCCGCGAGACCGCCGTTTCCGCGCATGCCGCCCGTTGCTGGGAGAAGGTCGGCCTGGAAGCCCTGCACACATTGGAAGGTTCGGCTATGCCGCTGTCCCCGAACCGCGCATTTCGTGCAATCATCGAAGGGGTACGACCCCAAGCGTGCTTTTCTGGACGATCAGGGGGAAACGGTTAAGGCGATTTGCCGTTACGCGGGCAACGGGTATTACCGATGCCGCCTTCGCAGGGCAGAGACGGCCCATGCCACCAGCAGCACCATGGCTATGGCCGTTGTATAGCCCAGCGCGTCCATGACCAGGTCGAAAAAATCGAAGTGGCGGCCGGGGACGAACAGCTTGTGGCACTGGTCGAAAATCGAGCACGCAGCGCACACGGCAAGCGACACGGCACCCGCCACCGCAACGCGCGGCCGAGCGGCAAGCCAGGCAGCCAGGGCCACGGGCAACCCGAGCAGCCAGAACTCGACCGCATGCGCCCAGTGGCGAATGCTTATTCCCAGCCATAAGCCCGTTTTCGAATCGTAGAGGAACGGCGCTCCGCCGAAGAGGCGCACGAGCGCGTCGTTCACCGCACCCGACTGCAACGACGTGGCGTCGGGGGGCTGCTCAGTGAGCGCGTAGATGCCCACGGCCACGCACACCGCCAACAGGACCGCAGCTGCGCTGGCAAGCGGTATTCTGCGCCCGGGCTTCACGATGCGTCGCCTCCTTGTATCGTGCCAGCTTCATGAACTGGCGGCTTCCCGTGAAAACAAAAGATAGCACTTCGCATGCACTGCTGCCTCTGTTTCGACGGCCGGCCACGCCACCTGCAATCAAATCCCGACAACTCTACATTTGGGCATGGCGCATCGGGACATAGGTCCTGCAGCGACGCCCGCGTCCCGCGCTGTCCCATCTGACGAGCCGCTCGCATAAAGAAGCGCGCCGAAGCGGTGGCTTCGGCGCGCTGGCGCGTGTTGGTTCGCAGGCTCTCGGCCGTGCGGTTCCTAGCGGAAATCCTTACACGGGCGACACTTTACCATCGGGATCGATGACGAAAACGTGCTGCTTGCCGTTCGTGTCGCTGCAGGTTACTTCCCAATACTCGATGTTGTCGTTCAGCTCAACCTTCTGGGCTTCCTCCAACTGCCCGAGGCCGTTTTCCCAAACGATCTCTTCAACCTGCTTCTTGGTCAGGTGGTTCTTGACGATGGTGGGCGTGGGTTCCGGCGGCGTCGGCTTCGGCACGCTCAGCTCGAACTTCACCGTCGAACCTTGGTCAACCTTCGTGCCGGGAGCGGGATCGATGAAGGTTACCGTGCCGGCCTCGTCGCCCGAATACGAGTACTTCAGGCCCGCGCTCTCGAGCGCACCCTTGGCGCCGGCCAGGTTATAGGTGTAGATGTCGGGGACGGCAACCTTGTCGGGCGGCTTCACGCCAAGCGACACCTCGAGCGTTACGACCGTGCCCTTGTCCACCTGCTGGTCCTTCACCACGCTTTGGCTGATGACCGTATCCTTGGCCACCTTGTCGTTGTACGCCCCGGTGGTGTCGCAGCCCAAGCCAGCCTTCGCCAGGATGTCGCGCGCTTCGGCAATGGGTTTGCCGGCAACATCGGGCACGGCCACCTTTTCCTTGCCCAGGCTGATGGCGTACGTTACGGGATCGAGCACTTTCACCTTGCTGCCTGCGGGCACCGACTGTGCGCATATCTTGCCCGGTTCCACCGTATCCGAAGTTACCGGAGTGCCGGGCATGGGGATGAGCAGCACATCGGACAGGGCCTTCTCGGCTTCCTCGATCGTCTTGCCCGTGATGTCGGGCACGACCACTTCGTCGCCCATCTTCGGTCCGACGGACACGGTCACGTTCACCGCCGAGCCTTCGTCGGCCTTGCCGCCAGCTTCGGGACTTTGCTTCCATACAATATCGCCCAGCTTCAGCTCGCCGTTCGATCCTTCGGACACTTCACCCAGCTTCAAACCGGCCTTTTCAAGCTCCGCTTGCGCTTCATCGCGGCTTAGGTACACCAGGTTGGGCACGTCAACCTGTTTGGGGCCGCATCCTGCCAGCCCAACGGCCGCAAGAATGGCAAACACTGCAGCCAGCAGCCCTATTATCACCCCAATGCGCGGCGTCGAGCGTTTCGAGCCTGATGCATTCGCATTCGCTTTCATTGCAACTCCTTTCGCATTTGGCTTCATGAACATTATACGCCAATCCCTTCGAAAGCATCCCATGTTCGCCTACGCCATCGGCGCAGGGGTCGGCGGAGTCGTCGTCGCAAGCGCCGGCGCGCATCCGCTCTGCCTCGTGTCCATCGCGCTGCTTGCGCTTGCAGGAGCAGCTGGCGCGTTCGCAACGAAGCCGGCAGATTCGCCTGCGCCCGCGATTGCCGCGCAGGAAGCGTAGCGGTCCTTCCCGCAAACGCACCCCCGGATCCGTACGGCCCACGCCGACTTCGCCGCCATCTGCGTGAACGGGGACCTGAACGAACAGGGGGCGGGGCCTGTTCACGAGTGTTTATGCACTTTGAACAGGGGCGTGTTCCCTGCGGGTAATTCTGCGGCGCGGTTATTCGGCGGCTTTGGAAAGGGCGTCTTCGGCGGCTTCGACGAACTGGTCGTGCATGAACGTGGCGCCCGATATCACGTCCACGTCTTCCACGTAGCCTTTTTCCACCAGGGCCGCGGCGTATTCGTCGGCGGTGGCGGCGGCCTTCTGGGCCACGCCGTAGTAGGCGCCGTCCTTGCCGTAGTTCTTGTCCTTGGGCGTTCCATCCACCTGGAAGGCCTTGAAGTCGACCGAGGCGATGTTGCCGCCTTCCACCGTTATCTGTATCGTGCCGTAGCCATCGCCGTCGGTATGGCTTTCGTGCACGGCAGACTTGCCCTCGTAGGTGCCGTCCTTCAGGGCCTTCGCGCTGGAAGCCGATCCGCCCGACCCGCAGCCGGCCAGCCCCAGGAGCGCCGCTATTCCCAAAACGACAACCGCCCGCGCTACGTTTCGATGCATGATGTTCGTCATACCAATCTCCGTTCCACGTCTTTTCTTTAAAACGCACTCCCATTGCAAGCCAGCGGGCGCTCGTGCCAGCCGGCCCAGGTGCTGCGGAGGTCTCCCCCCTTGCGCCCTGTGCCGGCAGCCCGACGGGTCCGTGCCGCCGTACGTCCGGGCGGCCCGGGGCCACGCGCCGAGCCGGGCCTGCGCTACACCATGTCCTTGCGCGCAACCTTGCCGAAGCTCGTGTCGCCGTGCTCGCTCGTAACTTTACCGTATTCCAGCGTGATGACGCGCTGCGCCGACGCGCCGACTTCCGCATCGTGCGTGACGACGATAAGGGTCGTGCCCTCGTCGTGAAGCTGCCTGAACAAGTCCAGCACGATCTTCTCGTTGGTCTCGTCCAGGTTGCCGGTGGGCTCGTCGGCCAGGATGAGCTCGGGATGGTTGATCAGCGCACGGGCCACGCACACGCGCTGCTGCTCGCCGCCCGACAGCTGGCTGGGCAGGTGCTTGGCGCGGTCGGCCAGCCCCACGCGGTCGAGCGCCTCGAGCGCCTCCTTTTCGTCGGGCATGGAATGGTAGTACTGCGCCACCATGACGTTTTCCAGCGCCGTAAGATAGTTTATCAGGTGGAACTGCTGGAATATCAGGCCGATCTTGTCGCGGCGAATGTCGGTCAGCCCCTTGCTGGATTCGTTGGCTATGTCCACGCCGTCCAGCAGCACCTGGCCCTTCGTGGGCTTGTCCATGCAGCCGATTATGTTCATCACGGTGGACTTGCCCGAGCCCGACGGCCCCATGATGGCCACCCATTCGCCTTCCTCTATCTTCATGTTCACGTCGTCTAGGGCGTGAAGGTCCCCGTATATCTTATAGACGTTCTTCAGTTCCAGAAGCGACATCGCCCACTCCATTCCCCTGCAAACACTTGCAGCATCGTCGTCGTTGCAAACGGCGCCGTTCCGCAGGGCGCCATTCCGCCGGGAGCCGTTGCCCCGAGCACGGCTACTCCCCCTTCAGCACGAGCGCCGGGTCCACCTTCGTCGCGTTGCGGACGGGCAGCACGCAGGCAAGCGCCGTTACCGCCAACGCCACGACGATGGTTATCGGTATGAGCGCCGGCAGGAAAGTGATCGTGCTGTTGAACACGTTCGTGCTTACGAGCAGCGCGAACCCGAAGCCCAGAAACGACCCGAGCAGGCCGCCGATGAACCCGAGCAGCAGGCCCTCGCCCATGAATTCCAACATGATGGACTTGTCGGACGCGCCGAGCGCCTTGCGCAGGCCGATTTCGCGGCGCCGCTCGGTTACCACGGCGGTCATGGTCGTGGCCACGCATATCATGGTCAGGCCGAGCGTGATGATGGTGACCAGCAGCACGAGCGCGGACAGCTTGGACAGCACGGTGGTCTGCGATTCCGTAATGCGCTTCACCATCTGCGGCGACACGCCGGGCACGGTCTGCTTGATTTCCTGCACGCAGGCGGCAAGCTGCTCGGCGTCGGCGTTCACGCGCAGCTCGGTCACGTTGTAGGATAGCTGGCGCTGCGTAAGGGTCTGCATGTCCTCTTCCGATATGAAGAAGTAGTCCTCTTCGGTGCTGCCGGTGTCCAGCAGGCCCGTCACGGTGAACTCGCGCACGATCTCGCCCTCCACCGTGCCGTTCAGGTTCTGGCCCTCGGCCACCGCTTCGGGCGGCAGATAGGAAATGCTGACCGTGTCGCCCGGGGCCAGCGAGAAGAAATCCGCCTGCTTCAAGCCGACCATGATCTGGCCTTCGGCGGACGGCAGCTGGCCTTCTATCTGCCAGTACGGGCTGGTGTCCAACGTGGCCGCCAGGTCGCAGCCCGCAACCAGGACGGGCGCGTCGTTTATGGTGGCCGATTCGTAGCAATACGATATGACGCCTTCCACGTCCGCGTCTATGGTGTCCACGGCCCGGTCTATTTCCTCGGACGTCATGCCCTCGGAATCCGAGCTGGGGACGAGGATAAGGTTCGCGCCGTAGGCCAGGAACTGCTCGCCCATCTGGCGCGGCATGTCGTAGTACACCGTGACCAGCCCTGCCAGGATGGTGGCGCCGACCGTAACGGCCAGCAGCGCCACCAGCATGCGCGACTTGCGCCGCGCCAGCGACGATGTGATCATGCGCATGTACATGGTTTGTCGTTTCATGCGGCTACCTCCCGTGAAGCACTTCTGCCGGATCCAGGCGAAGGACCGTGCGTATGGCGGGAATGGAGCCTGCGAGCGTGACCACGACCACCAGCACCACGACGAGCGGTATGACCAGCGGGCTGAGCGCGATGCTGGAGTTGAACACGGTGAAGCCGATAATCTGCGCGAATCCATAGCCCACCCCGAAGCCGACCGCGCCGCCCAGGATGGCAACGATGACCATTTCCACGAGCAGGAGCGCCGATATGGCCCGGTCGTGCGCGCCGATGGCCTTCAGCAGGCCGATTTCCTGAGAGCGCTCCATGACCGAAGCGGTAATAAGGTTCGAAATGCCCAGGGCCGAACCCACCAGCGCCAATACGGTTATAAGCACCATGAGCAGCTGGGTCTTGTCCAGGATGGCGCCTTCGGATTCCGCCACCTGGCGCACCGCCTTGGCCACCGAATCGGTTATGACTTCCTGCAGCTGGTAGCAGATGGAGCTTACATACGCCGTGCAGTACCAGGTTTC
>DMNP01000306.1 GCA_003452695.1 Eggerthellaceae bacterium | reverse complement strand
GGCATCGCGGTGCTTACGGTATGCGGCAACATCCAGCTTCTCGTGGTTGCGTTTTTCAGCGCAGGTGGCCAGGCGGCCATGCCGATGGAAGGCGTGCTGTACGGCGAGCGGGATTTCTCGGGACTGCGCCTTCTTCTGCATTACACGCTCCGCGTGGTCGGCGTGTGCGTGGTAGCGCTTGTCGCCATCGTGTGGCTGTTTCCCGGGCAAATCTTCGCGCTGTTCGTGCCTGACGGCATAGAAGGGGCCGATTGGTTTTTGCGCCTATACGCGCTCGGCTTCGCTCCGCTTGCGCTGAATTACGTCATGACGTATTACTACAACACGATTCAACAGCGCGTAATTGCCACTGCGCTCACGCTTGCCGAGAACCTCGTGTTCTACCTGCCGCTAATCTGGGTGTTAACCAACGCGTTTGGCCTGGTGGGCGCTATTGCCTCGTTCGTATGCGCGGAACTGCTCGCGACGTGTCTCATGGTGGTCATGGCGGCGCTTGCCCGTCGGAAGGGCGGTTTCGGCGATATGCTGCTTTTGCCCGAGGCGCCGCGCGAGCTCGTTTTCGACGCCACCGTCCCCGCGACGGGCGACGACGCCGCGTACGTAGCGCGTTGCGTGAAGGCTGCCCTCGACCGCAGCGGCGCGGCCGAGGTGTCGGTGCGCACAGCCGTCGGGGTGGAGGAAATCATCGCCAGCACCGCCGAACTCGAAGCGAACGGCGGCCGAGAGGTGCTTTTCGACGTGCGCGTAAGCGTGCTTCCCGATTGCACACAGGTGGTCCTGCGCGATAACGGGGCGCCTTTCGATCCCACGTGCAACGAGCCCGACGAACGCATAGCAACTTTGGTGGCTGTCGCTTCCAACGTGAAGCACAACTACGTTATAGGCATGAACCAAACGATTATCGAAGTACAAGCAAAAAGCGCCTTTGCCTAGCGCTTGGCGCCAGGCAAGAGGGCCTTTAATCGGGAACGAAAGGGTGACAGCTATGAAAAACGAATACCTGGAACCATTGTGGGAAGCGTTTTCGACGTATGCCGACTATCCGGCTGTGGTCGACCGCAGGGCGGAGCGCACCACGTCGTATGCCGAGCTTGGCGAACTCGTGCGCCGCGTCGTGTCGTGGATCGATGCGCGCGGCGTGCCCGAGCACTCGTTTATCCCCATCATATTGCCATCTTCGGTCGAATACCTGGCAGCCGAGATAGGCGCGTGGATGGCGGGCCACACGGCGGTGCCGATGGGTCCTGCATTTCCGGCAGAGCGCATCGCCTATATCTGCGAGCATTGCGAAGCGCCGCTCACCATTGACGAATCCGCTTGGGGAGATATCGCCGCGTGCGAACCTGCGCAGTTTGCAGGCGGCGAACCCGACTATCCGCCCGAGGACGTGCCCGCGCTGCTTATCTACACGTCGGGTTCGACTGGCAATCCCAAGGGCATAGTCCATACGTTTGGCGGTCTGGCGGTGAAGCACACGGCGAAAGTGGCGCTGAAGTACTCGCCTGAAGACGTGTGGGCGATGGGCGCGCCGATGTACTTCGTGGCGTCGCTCACCTGCTTCAAGGTAATCAAAGAGGGCGGGCAGCTGCATTTCGTAGACTCAGAAACCTACCGCGACATCCGCGCGTTCGAAGATTATCTCGTCGATCACGGCGTCACCTTCACGTTCCTCAGCCCCTCGATGCTTGCGAATTTCCGCAACCGCGCCGATACGCTGAAGGTGGTCTTCACTGGCAGCGAACGTTTGACCGGGCAGTACAGCCGCGATGGCTACAAGCTGATGAATTGCTATGGCATGAGCGAAACGGGCGGCACGGTGTGCGCGTTCCACGTGACGCGCGAATACGATGTTACGCCAGTCGGCAAGCCCGAGGAGGAATGGTGTTTGCTCGGTGACGACGGCCAGCCGGTCGAACCCGGCGAGGAAGGCGAGTTCTGCCTGAAGGGGCGCTACTGCGAGGGGTACTACAAAGACCCCGAGCGCACCGCGGAGCTGTATCGCGACGGCTGGCTGCACACGGGCGATTTGCTGCGCGAGCTGCCCGACGGCAACCTCGTGTACGTGAACCGCAAAGACTGGATGGCCAAGATAAACGGCCAGCGCGTCGAACCGGGCGAGGTGGAAGGCGCCCTGCGCAAGATCGCAGGCGTGAACCAAGCGGTCGTGAAGGCCTTCGACGGCGATTCGGGCGGGCAGTACCTGTGCGCGTTTTATACCGGCAAGGCCGATGCCGATGCTTTGCGCGAAGAGCTTGCGAACATTCTCCCGCCCTATATGGTGCCGTCGTTCTTCGTTCCGGTGCGCGAATTCGCTCTGCTGCCGAACGGCAAGGTGAACCGCAAGGTGCTCGCCGCACCCGATGCATCAGAATTGCGCAGCGATTTCGTAGCGCCCGAAAACGACGTGGAAGAGGCGTTGTGCGAGGCATATCGCCAGCTGTTCGGGCTCGAGCGCGTCGGCATCGACGACGACTTCTTCCTGCTCGGCGGCGATTCCATCCGCGTGATGAAGCTGCAGCAGCTCTGCGACGGATTGCCGCTTTCGACCAAGGTGATTTCCCGCGAGCGCACGCCGCGAAAGATTGCGCAGGCGCTTGCCGAGGCTATCGACGGCGCGCCCAGGCAGGCAGCGCCCGCGCAGCCGACGCCGCTCACGCAAACGCAGATGGGCATCTACGTTGAAAGCGTCGCGCGCGCAGGCGAGGCGGCGTACAACAACCCGGTTCTGCTGCGGCTCGACCCATCGCTCGATGCCGAGCGTTTGGCACGCGCGGTCGAGGCGGCAATCGAGGCGCACGCGTTCGTGAAGCTTCATATCGAACAGGACGACGAGGGAACTCCGCTCATGGTGCCGGACGACGCTGCGTACGAGCAGACGGTCGAGCATCTTGACGCCGATGCGCTCGAAGCGCTGAAGTCCCAGCTCATCCAACCGTTCGATCTGCATGTCGGCCCATTGTTCCGCATTCGCATCCTAAGCACGCCCGACGAACTGTACCTGTTCACGGATTTCCACCATATTATCTACGACGGCACGTCGATGCGCGCGTTCATGGCAGACGTCGACCGCGCATACGCAGGCGAGCAGGTAAAACCCGAGGAATGCACCGGTTTCGACATCGCGCTCGAGGAAGCAGCTGCGCGTGCGACCAGCGCGTACGACGAAGCCAAGGCCTACTACGAGGACACGTTCGCCGCGCTCGACATCGACAGCACGCCAATCCCCGACTGTTCAGATGACGAGGTTGACTACGCAACCTTCGAGACGGCGCTCGGCGTGGACGTATCGGCCATGCGCCGGTTTTGCGCACGCCTCGGCATTACCGAGAACATCTTCGCCATCGCCGCGTTCGGCAAGCTGCTCGGTGCCTATGCGAACCTTGACGAGGCGCTGTTCGCGACCATCTACAACGGACGGGCCGACTTGCGCTGCATGCGCACGATGAGCATGATGGTGAAGACGCTGCCCGTGTACTGCGCCTGGGATGCCGAAACGCGCGTGGCAGAGTACCTGCAAGCAGTGAAGGCGCAGGTCATGGCCAGCATGGCCAACGATTTGTTCTCGTTTGCCGAGGTGGCGGCGCTCGCCGACATATCGAGCGACGTGCTGTTTGCCTATCAGGGCGATTACCTGGCACTCGGCACCGTGTGCGGAGAGCCCTTCGAGCGCGTCATGCTGGAGAGCAACGCCACGGGAGGCGCGCTCGATTTCCAGGTGTTCGCCGGCGCGGATGGCCTGGTCTTGCGCGTGGAATACCAACGCAACCGGTATTCGGACGACTACGTGGCGGACATGTCCGCCACGTACGGCTGCATTGCGCGCGGGCTGCTCGCATGCGATCGCCTGGCCGACATCGAGCTCGTCGACGACACGCAGCTTTCGGCGCTCGACGCATTCAACGAAACCGAGGTGCCCTTCGACAAGTCGCAGACGGTCGTGTCGCTGTTCCGTTCGGCTGCGGCGGCCTATCCCGACAACGTGGCGGTCGTCTTCGAAGACGAGCGGCTGACGTATGGCGAGCTGAATGCGCTGACCGATAGGCTTGCGGCGTACGTGGCGGGTTTGGGGCTCGGGCGCGGCGACGTGGTGTCGGTGCTCGTGCCGCGCAGCCTCTGGATGCCGACCGCCTCGCTCGGCGCGCTCAAGGCAGGCTGCGCTTATCAGCCACTCGACCCGACATACCCGCCCGAGCGGTTGAACTTCATGGTGAGCGATGCTAGCGCCAAGCTGCTGGTGACGACTGCGGAGCTTCGCGGCCTGATCACCGACTACGAAGGCGAGGTCCTGGTTGTCGACGATGTGCGCGATCTTGGCGAGTTGCCCGCCACGCAACCGCCCGCCGCGTCGTCCATCAGCCCATCCGACCTGTTCATCCTGCTGTACACATCGGGTACGACCGGCGTGCCGAAAGGCGTGCGCCTAACACATCGCAACCTCGTGTGCTTCATCCATTGGTACCAGCGCTATTACGGCCTGAGCCCCGCGCATCGCGTGGGCGCCTACGCCAGCTACGGCTTCGACGCCTGCATGATGGACATGTACCCTGCGCTCGCGTGTGGAGCGACGCTCGTCATCGTTCCCGAGGAGATGCGCCTCGACCTCATGGGCATGGGCGCCTACCTCGAACGCAATGGCGTGACCCATGCGTTCATGACCACCCAGGTGGGGCGTCAGTTCGCAATTGATGCCGAATGCGCCACGCTCGAGTACCTGAGCATGGGCGGCGAAGCGCTCGTTCCGTTCGACGTGCCGGCGCGCCCCGCTATCACCAATGTGTACGGACCGAGCGAGACGACCGTGCTGGTGACTGCCTATCGCCTGCAAGGCGGCGAGAGTTCGTTTCCCATCGGCAAGGTCATCGACAACGTGAAGGGTTACGTCGTCGACGCGGGCGGCCACCGCGTGCCGATTGGCGCGGCAGGCGAGCTGTGGGTCGCGGGCCCCCAGGTAGGCGACGGCTACCTGAACCGCCCCGACAAGACGGCCGAAGCGTTTGGCGCCAACCCCTTCGACGCCGGCGATTACGCGCAGCTCTACCGCACGGGCGATGTGGTGCGCTACATGCGCGACGGCAAGATCGAGTTCATCGGGCGTCGCGATGGCCAGGTGAAAATTCGCGGTTTCCGCATCGAGTTGACCGAGGTCGAAGCCGTCGTGCGCGATTACCCCGGAGTGCGCGACGCAACCATAGCGGCGTTCGACCATCCGAGCGGCGGCAAGTACGTTGCTGCCTACATCGTTGCTGACGAGAGCATCAACGCCGAGGCGCTCGGCGATTTCATCCGCGAGCGCAAGCCGCCCTACATGGTGCCGGCCGCCATCATGCAGATAGAACGTATTCCGCTGAACCAGAACGGCAAGGTCAACCGCCGCGCGTTGCCCATACCGGACCTCGCCGCGGCAGAAGCCGAACTCGAAGACGACGCGCCGCGCGAGCTGAACGCGCTCGAGCAAGAGCTTCTCGACATTGCCGAATCGGTCATCGGCGCAAGCGGGTTCGGCGTTACGGTGCCGCTGGTCCGCTGCGGGCTTACGTCCATCCAGTCGCTTCGCCTGCTCGCGCTCATCTACAAGCGCTTCGGCGTGCAAATACATGCGAAAGACCTCTCGGATGACGCCTCGGTCGTCACGCTCGAGAACATGGTGCTTGCCGAATGGATGGCGGGCAACGTGGCGTCTGCCGAAGCCGGAAAGAAGTCGGCCGAGCCGTCGGAGTTCCGCGCGCCGCTCACGTTTGCCCAGACGGGCGTGTACTACGAATGCCTGAAGGCACCCGATTCGCTGGCGTACAACATCCCGGCGCTGTTCAGCTTCGAGAAGGGGACGTCGGCAGGCATGCTTGCGAAGGCGGTTGCAGCCGTTGCTGCAGCGCATCCCACGTTAAACGCGCGTTTCGTGCAGGAGGGCGACCAGGTGTTGCTCGTGGCGTGCCACGGCGTCGTGGAAGCAGAGCAGATTGAATGCGACGAAGCCGAGTTCGACGAAATTCGCACCGAATTCGTGCGGCCGTTCGATCTCGACGCCGGACCGCTTGCACGGTTTACGATAGCCACCACGCCCGAGCGCACGTGCCTGCTCGCCGATTTCCATCACCTCGCATTCGATGGCGTTTCGATGTCGATTTTCCTCGGCGATCTTAAGGCGGCGATGGGCGGTGCCGAGGTGCAACCAGAAACCTACACGTTCGCCGACCATGCGCGAGACGAACGGGAATACGAGGCTTCGCCCGAATTTGCCGCCACGCGCGATAGCATAGCCGAACTGTTCGCCGACTTCGAGAACGCAACCGAGCTGCCCGCCGACAAGTCGGGCCGCGAGGAGCGTGGACGGGCCGCTTCCGTTTCCGCGCCGTTCGACCTCGAAGCCGTGGAGCGGGCCAGCCAGGCGGGCGGCATCACGCCAGCGGGCTTCATGCTGGCCGCTACCGCCTACGCGCTTTCGCGCTATGCCAACGACCGGCACGTGTACCTGTCCACGATCAGCAACGGGCGAGCAGATGTGCGGACGGCCGGCACCGTTGGCATGTTCGTGAACACGCTGCCGCTCTCGGTTGAAGTTGCCGACGAGCCGCGTTCGGCGTTCGTCGAACGCGCGGCCGCGTCCCTTGTCGGCGCCATCGCCAACGAGCGCTACCCGTTTGCGCATGTGGCAGCCGACCATGGTTTCATCCCGCAGGTCATGTATGAATACCAGCTCGGCGTCGTGGAAGATGCCACCATGCCGGGCCTGGTGAAGGTGGAAAGCCTCGAGGCCGATGCGGCGAAGTTCAAGTGCACCGTCCGCATCGAGCGGGCAGACGGCGTGCCGCAGGTCGTGCTTCACTATAACGATGCCCTGTACACCGACGAGCTCGCGCAAGGTTTCGCGCATTCGATAGCGATTGCCGCATCGGGGCTGGCATCTGCGCCCGGCGAACCGGTTCGCTCGCTTAGCCTGCTCGACGACGCGCGTCGTGCCGAGCTTAATCGCTTCCGCGAAGTGGCTGCTGGTCCAATCGATTTCGCGACGTACCATGAAGGGCTCGAGCGCCAGGCGCAGATCAGGCCCGACGCGACCGCGCTTATCGCGACCGACGGCACGTTTACCTTCGCGAAGTTGAATGCCTGGTCCAATCGCATCGCGCATGCGCTCATCGCCCGCGGCGTGCCCCAGCGCAGCCGCGTCGCGCTTCTGCTTCCGCGCACGGCGCGCGTCATCATGGCCATGTTCGGCGTGATGAAAGCCGGCTGCGCATACATCCCGTGCGATCCGGGCTATCCCGAGGAGCGCGTGAACCACATCCTGGGCGATTCGGGCGCGCCGCTTGTCATAACGACAGCCGACCGCGTGTCCGATTACGAAGGCGCTGTCGATGTGGAGGAGCTGCTTGCATGCGATTGCGAGGACAATCCCGCGCTCGACGTGTCGCCCGACGATTTGGCGTACCTCATCTACACGTCTGGCTCGACCGGCAAGCCCAAGGGCGTTATGCTGACGCATCGCGGCGTGTGCAATTTCCACTCGAACCATCCGTCGAACATCTTGGTCGATGCGCTCGTGAACGAGGCGCACGCGCTGCTCGCGGTGACCACGCTGTCGTTCGACATGTCGGTGAAGGAAGTCGGCACGCCCCTGGTGAACGGGCTGGCCGTAGTGCTCGCCGACGAGGCGCAGGTTAACGATCCGGGCAAATTAGCCGAGCTCTTCCGCCAAACGGGCGCCGATGCCTTCAACGCCACGCATTCGCGCCTTGCGCAATACCTGGAGCTTCCGGCGTTCGCAGAAGCAATCGGGCGTTGCAGCGTGGTGCTTTCGGGCGGCGAGAAATACACCGAGGGCCTGTTGCCCCGTTTGCAGGCGCTCGGGTGCGGACGCATCATCAATACCTACGGCCCGACCGAGACAACGGTTTCGTCTAATATGGCCGACCTCACGCGCGCAAGTCGCATATCGGTGGGCCGTCCCCTGTACAACGTGTGGGAATGCATTGTCGATGCCGACGGCAACGAGCTGCCGGTCGGCGTGATCGGAGAACTGCTCATCGCAGGTCCGGGCGTCGCGCTCGGCTACAACGGGCTGCCCGAGAAGACCGCCGAGGTGTTCATCGAGCGCGATGGGCGTCAGGCGTACCGCTCGGGCGATTATGCGCGTTGGACTTCCGACGGCCAGGTCGAAATTTTGGGACGCACCGATAACCAGGTGAAACTGCGCGGCTTGCGTATCGAAATCGGCGAAGTGGAAGCTGCGCTGGCGGCGGTTGAAGGCGTGAAGTCGTCAGTCGTGAAGATAGCCGAGATTCACGGCGCCGAGCACCTCTGCGCGTATTACACGGCCGGCGAGCCGCTCGAGGCCGCAAGCGTGCGCGATGAGATGGCCCGCACGCTGGCCAAGTACATGGTGCCGACGGCGTTTCTGCAGATCGACGCACTGCCGCTCACGCCTAACGGCAAGGTCGACTATCGGGGTCTGCCGCGCGCCGAGCTTTTGCGCACGGGCGCTTCGGTGGCTGCGGTCAACGACGTGGAACAGCTGTTTTGCGACATCTTCTGCGATATATTGGGGCTCGACGACGTGGGCGCGACCGATAGCTTCTTCGAAATCGGCGGCACGTCGCTCATGGCCATCCGCATTACCGTGGAAGCTGCGAAGGCAGAATACGAGATTACGTATTCCGACGTTTTCGCGAACCCGACGCCGCGCGGGCTCGCAGGGCTGTGCAGCGCGGCCGATGCCGATGCGGAAGGCGAGAGCCACGACAAAGCCGTGCCTGCACGCGACGACGAGGTCGAGGACTTCGACTACGAGGCCATCGACGCGCTGCTTGCCGAGAACAACCTGCGCAGCTTCATCGAAGGCGCTCGTCGTCCTCTTGGGAACATCCTGATTACGGGTGCGACTGGCTATCTCGGCATTCACATACTGCACGAGTTCATCGAAAACTTCACGGGCACCGCGTACTGCCTGTTGCGCGGGCGCGGCGACATTTCTGCCGAGACGCGTTTGAAACACCAGCTGTTCTACTATTTCGAGGACAACTATGCCGGATTGTTCGGCACGCGCATCGTGGTCGTGGAAGGCGATGTCACGTGCGAGCTGCCCATCGACGAAGATCTGCATATCGATACGGTGATAAACTGCGCGGCTGTGGTGAAGCACTTCTCGAGCGGCACCGAGATCGAAGACGTGAACGTCGGCGGCGTGGCGAACCTGATCGAGTTCTGCCTTGCGCGCAACACGGCGCTCGTGCAGGTATCGACCGGCTCCACCGTGAAATGCGCGCTTGCGCCCGGCAAGAGCATAATGGGGAAGGTGGGCGAGAGGCAGCTCTATATCGGGCAGGACCTTGCAAACAAGTACGTGCGGTCGAAGTTCATGGCCGAGCGCATGGTGCTCGACGCAGCGGCGAAGCGCTCTTTAACGGCCAAGGTGATGCGCGTCGGAAACCTGGCGCCGCGCACGGCCGATGGCGAATTCCAGATTAACTATTTCACGAATGCGGCGATGGGACGCCTGAAATCGTTTGCGCTGTTGGAATGCGCGCCATACGATCAGCTCGACGCGACGATGGAGTTCTCGCCGATAGACGAGACCGCCCGCGCGATTCTGCTCCTTGCGCAGACGCCGCGCGCCTGCGTGCTGTTCCATCCGTTCAACCACCATGCGGTGCTCTATGGCGATGTGTTCGCCGCGATGGGGCGTTGCGGTTTGCCCGTGCAACCTGTAGAGCGCGAATGGTTCGCCAACGTGCTGCGTGTCGCGGAATCCGACCCGGCGAAAGCAAGCGTGCTCACGAGCATGCTCGCATACGCGCGCAAGGCCACCGGCGAGCCGGCCATCGTGCCGGTTGCCGGCAACGCCTACACGATGCAGGTGCTCTATCGCCTCGGATTCAGCTGGGATCCCACTTCGCCCACCTACGTCGAGCGCTTCTTGTCGGCTCTCGAGGGATTGGGGTTCTTCGACCTCGAAGAGTAGCGTGTTTCGGCCGCTTCGGCCCGAGCCCGAACTGGCTGGCAGAATGGCACGATGAGGCTAGCAAGGCGCCCGAGCTCCAAGGGCGCCTTGCGTGCGGGGCTAGCTTCGGTTCGCATCCTGTTTGGCAGAAAACGAACCCCATTTAGCGCTACAATTACGAAAGCCTCTGGGGAATGGAGTTTATGATGGCT
The DNA here is from genome assembly GCA_003452695.1 of Eggerthellaceae bacterium. Lineage (GTDB taxonomy): Bacteria > Actinomycetota > Coriobacteriia > Coriobacteriales > Eggerthellaceae > UBA9715. The sequence continues at coordinate 1,865 of DMNP01000306.1, read as the reverse complement.
ATTGCGAAGACAGTGGACGGCACCCGCGTGACGCTTGCGATTGACGGGTGGCTCGACACGCAGTCGGCACCCGAGTTGGCAAAGGCGCTCGACGATTTGGGCGACGAGGTGGCGGAGCTCGTTCTAGACCTAGCGGCCCTCGAATACGTCTCGTCTGCTGGCATTCGCCAAATCGTGGCTGCGCACAAGCAGGTGGGCGGAAAGCTCGTAGTGCGCAATGTGGCTCCGGAAGTGCTCGAGGTGTTCAGGCTGACTGGCGTCGACAACCGTTTGAACATCGAATAGCGTCGTGCACCGCTCGATTAGAACGCGCATCATCGCACTGTTCGCGATTGCCACCGTGGTTATCGTGGCGACTGCGGGTGGTCTGAGCTATCTCCATATCTACGAATACGAACACAAGATTACCGACGTGCTCGGCGTCAATGCTGCTCGGGCAATCGACGCCGTATTAGAGTACTCGATTACCGAAGACGAATTGATGCCCGGTTCTCCGGATTTCGAGGAGATTCGCGAAGAGCTGCGCAAAGCGTGCCGCGAATTGCGCATGGACTACCTGTACGTGTTCAGATGCGATGTCCAAAACGATACGGCAAGCTACATCATATGCGTTGCCGATGACGATGCGAACGATTCGCGTGTGGCTCGGGAGCTCGGTTATGGCACCGTCGTGAACATCGATTATGACCGCGAGCGCTTGATTGCCGGTGCGCTTGCGAACGAAGACGTGCAAGAGGCTCTTGTCCTGGAAAACGAATACGGGAGCATGCTGTCGTGGTTTCGCAAGGTCGACTCCTGGGAAGGCGACGTGCTCGTGGGCGTCGACTACTCGATAAACGAGCAACGCAATCGGGTTTTCACCGCATCGATGAGCGTCGTGGCGCCGGTTGTCGTCGTCATGCTCGTCGTGATGCTGACCCTGCTGCTCATATTGCAGCGCCACGCATTCAACCCTTTGCACACCATCGCTTCCCGCATGAAGGCGTTCAAGGCCGACGGTGCGGCCACCTTCGAGCCGATTGGCATAAAATCCAACGACGAGATGGGGGAAATCGCCGAAGCGTTCGATGGGATGGCCGAAGATATCGCCGACTACCTGCACGATATCGAGCGCTTGACCACCGAGCGCGTGCAGGCGGACGTCGAGATCAGCGTGGCGCGTCGCATACAGTTGGGCATGGTGCCCGAACGCACCGAGCTGGCAGGCCCCGGCTTTGGCGTATGCGCGGTCTCGCGGACCGCGCGATCGGTGGGTGGCGATTTCTACGACGTGTTCGTGCTTGACGACGGATGCGTTGCCGCCGTCGTTGGCGATATATCGGGCAAAGGCATAGCTGCTGCGATGTTCATGTCCATGACCGCGGCTATAGTCCACGACGGCTTGTTTTCGGGGAACAGTCCGGCTGCCGTGTTGAAGCACACGAACGACCAGATGTGCGCTTCGAATCCGGAAGGAATGTTCGCTACCGTGTTCGCCTGCGTTCTCGACCCTGCCACCGGCGAGGTCCGCTTCGCGAACGCGGGGCACCTGCCTCCGCTCGTGGCAGGCGAGCACGTGCGCACGCTCGACGTGAAGCCCGGCGTGTTGTTGGGCCTATTCGAAGATGCCGATTTGGAAGAAGGCATGTTCGTGCTCGAAAAGGGGGAGTGCCTGTTTACGTTTACCGACGGCGTGACCGAAGCCGTGAACGCCAAGCGCGAGTTCTTCGGCGACGCGGCGCTTGTGAGCTGCATTTCCGAGCATGCGCCGTTGAGCGATGCAGGTGCTGCAGTGGATGCCGTCGTAGCTGCGGTCGACACGTTTGCCGCGGGCTGCGAGCAGTTCGACGACCTTACCGCGGTGGCCCTGTTCCGCATGTCCGCAG
>DMNP01000401.1 GCA_003452695.1 Eggerthellaceae bacterium | reverse complement strand
TGCGGTTACATTTACAACCAACCGCTGCTGAACGTATGGGCGATTAGCCCAACGATTCTGCCCACGTGTGTTCGGCAGGAGTATAATCTCCGAGGGGGCGAACGCCCGCCGAGGAGGGAGGCCGCATGATTCTTCCAAAAGGAATCGAGCGCAGGCGTTTGGCGCTCGTGGTCGAGGACCAGGAAATTAACCAGGGCATCCTGGAGAGTATACTCGAAGACGACTACGACGTTATCTTCGCAGACAACGGCGCCGAGGCGTTGGAGGTTATCCAGGCCCACTTGTCGCAGCTTTCCATCGTGCTACTCGACTTGGTTATGCCGGTCATGAACGGCTTCGAAGTGCTGGAGCGCATGCGCGAAGACGCGCAGATGCATGCCATCCCCGTTATCGTCATGACATCCGAAGAAGATGCCGAGTTGCGTGCCTTGCAGCTAGGCGCAGCGGACTTCATTACCAAGCCCTTCGACCAGCACGAGGTAATCCTTGCACGCGTTGGGCGCATCATCGAGCTCAGCGAGGGCAGGCAGCTTATCCAGGCAACGGAATACGACCCGCTCACCCGCTTGTACAACCGCGGGTTCTTCTTCGAGTACGCCGAACAGATCCTGCGATTCCATCCCACTTGGGAACTGGACGCCGTGGTCGTGAACATCGAGCGCTTCCATTCCATAAACGACCTGAACGGACGCGAATTCGGCGATGGCATTCTGAAGCTGCTCGGAAACGGCGTGCACGAGTTCATGGAAACGACCGACGGCATTGCCAGCCGTATCGAGGCGGACAAGTTCTATTTGCTCTGCCGCCACCGCCAGGAATACCATTCGGTGCTGGCCATGCTGCAGGGCAAGGTGAACGAGACGTCCAACCGCATTACCGTGCGGTTGCGCATGGGCGTTTGCCCATGGACGCCCGGCGAGTCGGTGACCACGATGTTCGACCGCGCCAAAACCGCTTGCAACATGCTGCGCGGCAGCTACAAAGACCACCTGATGGTCTACGACGATACGTTCCACAAGCGCGAGCTGTACCTGCAGCGCCTGCTGAACGATTTGTGGGATGCCGTGAAGGAGCATCAGTTCGTCGTGTATTTCCAGCCGAAATACGATATTCAGTCCACCCCGCCCGTGTTGAAGAGCGCCGAAGCGCTCGTGCGCTGGGTGCACCCCGAGCTCGGCATGATATCGCCCGGCGACTTCATCCCGCTGTTCGAGCGCAACGGCCTGATTCACGTCGTGGATTCCTACGTGTGGGAACAGGCCATCCTGCAGGTGGCCCGCTGGCGCGATGTGCACGGCATCGAGCTTCCCATATCGGTGAACTTGTCGCGCACCGAGGTGTTCGACCCGTCGCTGGAAGAGAATCTAACGCGCCTGATAAACGAAAACGGCCTGAACCCGCGCGACCTGAAGCTGGAGCTGACGGAATCGGCCTACACCGACGACTCCGAGCAGCTTATCGTTGCCATCGAACGCCTGCGCACCTGCGGTTTCGAAATAGAGATGGACGATTTCGGCACGGGTTATTCTTCGTTGAACATGATTTCCACCCTGCCGCTCGACGTGCTGAAGATGGACATGCGCTTCATCCAGAACGTGGAAAACGACGACAAGACGTTCCGCCTTATCGAATTGGTCCTGGACATCGCACGATTCCTGGACGTGCCGGTCGTCGCGGAAGGCGTGGAAACCGAAAGCCAGCTGCGGCTGCTGAAGGAAGCGGGATGCGCTTTGGTGCAGGGGTACTACTTCTCGCCGCCGCTGCCGCCGGAGAAATTCGAAAAGCTTTTAGCCGATGAGCTGGGGTGCAAGAGAGAGGGGGCGCAGCGATGACGCTCGAAGAACTGTACGCGCTTATCGGGGAAGACTACGAACAGGCCATGAAGGTTCTGCGCAAGGAGAAGCTGCTGGACCGCTATGTGCGGCGCCTGCCCGACAACGAGCTGTGCGCGGCGCTCGTGGCGGCGGGCGACCAAATGGACGAGACGGCCCTGTACGAGAACGCCCATGCCCTGAAGGGCGTGTGCGCGAATTTGGGCCTGGGCGACCTGGCTGCTGCTTCCAGCGACATAACCGAGGAGTTTCGCCCGGGCAATGCGCGCCGCTATTCCGACGAAGAGGTGCGGCAAAAACTGGCCGCGTTGGAAACGCGCTATGGCGAAGTGATCGCGGGCATTCAACGGTACATGAACGCCTAGGCGCTTGCCGAACCGCACGGTTGCGGCAGGCGGGTGCAACACGCTTTGCCCGCTGGCTGCCGCAGCCATTTGGCGGCCCTAGACTTCCTCGATGACAGAAGGCGGCGGTGGCGATGAACACGACAGCGCAGGCGCCAGAAAGGGAAGCTGCTCTTTCTCGCTATGCAACGCCCATGGTGGCGTGGGCCCTGGCGTTCGGCAGCAGCATCGGCTGGGGTTCGTTCGTCATGCCCGGGACCACGTTCCTTCCCGTTGCGGGTCCGCTGGGGTCGGCGCTCGGCATTGCCGTGGGCGCGGCCGTCATGCTGGTGGTGGGGGTGAGCTATCATTTCCTCATCAACCACTATCCCGATGCGGGCGGTGCCTTCACCTATGCCAAGAAGGTGTTCGGCTACGACCACGGTTTTTTGTGCGCCTGGTTTCTCTCCATTACCTACATTGCCGTTATCTGGGCAAATGCAACGGCTTTGCCGCTTATCGCACGCAATTTGCTGGGGAGCGCCTTTCAGTTCGGCTTTTCGTACGAGATTGCCGGATACCAGGTGTATTTCGGAGAAATCCTGTTGGCGGTAAGCGCCCTTTTCATCGCTGCCCTGGTGTGCCTGCGCAGCAGGGTTGCCGGCGTGGTGCAAATCGCAATGGCCTTTGTCCTTATAATCGGCGTAGGCGTCTGCTTCATTGCGGTCGGCCAACAGCATCCGGTCGCCCAGACGCTGTCGGATGCCGGCTCCCTGAACGCAAGCCAGCTCGGCTTCGGCTTCCTGAACGTGGTGGCCCTGGCGCCCTGGGCTTTCATCGGCTTCGAGTCCATATCGCATTCGGCAAGCGAGTTTCGTTTCTCGCCGAAGAAATCGCTGACCATTATGATCGTTGCGGTAGCTTCGGCTGCTATCGGCTATATCCTGCTCGTCATCATTGCCGCATCCGTGCAGCCGAGCGGCTACGACGGCTGGGCGCCCTACATTGCCAATCTGGGCAGCTTCAGCGGCATCGAGGGTCTGCCCACCTTCTTCGCCATCCAATCGTGCCTGGGCGATGCGGGCAGCGTCATCATCGGCCTGGCTGCAATCGGCGGCATTGCAACGGGGCTTGTCGGCAGCCTGGTGGCGGCCAGCCGCCTGCTGTACGCCATGTCCCTGGACGGCCTGATGCCGGCGTGGTTCTCGAAGATCAGCCCGCAGGGCGTGCCGGCGCATGCCATCCTGGCCATCTTGGGGGTGTCGGTGCTCGTGCCCTTCATCGGCCGGGCGGCCACCACGTGGATCGTGGACGTGACCACCGTCGGCGCGGCCATCGCCTATGCCTACACGTCTGCATGCGCGCTCAAGGTGGCACGCGCGGAGGGCCAGCGCACCTACACGGTGTTCGCCGTTTTGGGAATTGTTGCGTCGGCCCTGTTCATGTGCGCATTCCTTATTCCCAACATCCTGGAGATCAGCACGCTGTCGGCCGAGTCCTACCTTATCCTGGCGGCGTGGAGCGTGCTCGGTTTCGTGTTCTTCCGCATGTTCTACAAGAGGGACGAGGGTCGCCAGCTGGGGCGTTCGCCCATTGCCTGGGTCGTGCTGCTGGCGCTTATCCTGTTCACGTCGCTCGTGTGGATTCAGCAGACAACCGGAGCCGCCACCGAACAGACGGCTGTCGAATTGCAGCAGGCATACGACCGGGCCAATGCGGCGCAAGCGCAGGGAGCGGACGGCGGCCCGGACATGGATGCGGCCATCGTGCACCACATGAAGCAAATCGACGACAAGATCTGGATGGACAACCTGGTTCAGATGCTGCTTATCGTGATCACGCTCGTCTTCATGTTCGACATCTACAACATCATGCAGAAACGTCGCGAGCAAGCCGAGGTGGAAAAGGCCCGAGCAGAAGAGAGCAGCCGCGCCAAGACCAGCTTCCTCTCCAACATGAGCCACGAGATTCGCACGCCCATGAACGCGATAATCGGCTTGGACAACATCGCGCTGAAAGACCCCGACTTGTCGCCGCGCACGCGCGAGCAGCTGGAAAAGATCGGCGGCAGCGCCAAGCACCTGCTGGGGCTGATAAACGACATATTGGACATGAGCCGCAT
>DMNP01000029.1 GCA_003452695.1 Eggerthellaceae bacterium | reverse complement strand
CTTCGGTGCTCTCGTTGCCGAACACCTCGTTTTCCGCTTGGCTGCGGTCCAGCGCGTCGAAGGCGCCGACGTCCTTGCTGGGCTGCTTGCATGCGGCAACGAAACCTGCGAGGCCCGTTATCGTGGCGGTTCCCGCCGCTTCGTCGAAGTTTATCCACGGGTTATCGCCGTTCAGCGCGTCTATGTAGGCAGCGGCCGTCTCGTACGTCGTCTCGTCTCCGCTTGCGGAAGCCGAGCCGGATCTGCCGCCGAACGACCTGTCGCCCGAAGGTGCGCCGCCGGAGGGCATGTCGCCCGAGGGCGCGCCGCCCGAGCGATCTGCGCCTCGCCCGCCGCCTCCGGCGCCCATGTCGGCGTTGAAGCTGTTCGAAGGCGTATAGGGAAACGAGGTATCGGCCAGGAAGTTGTTCAGCGAAGTTTCCACTTGGCCCTTCACGTAGTCGTAGTAGCTGCCGGAAGTGGCCGTTCCCTCGCCTCCGCTTTCGAGCTTCAGCGCGGTGCCGGCTGCATCGGTCAGGCCGAGCGCGTTGATGAAGTCCGCGTACGATGCTGCCAGGTCGTTCGACAGCTGGCGGGTGAACGTGCCCTCGGCGCGCGTTCCGGTCGAGGCGAACTGGCCCATGTTCCATTCGTAGGCGGCATCGGCTTCCGTCAGGCACGTTATCGGGCACCAGCACATGGCGCCGAAGATGGCGTCCGAGAGCGCCGCGCCGTTCGCGTCCTTCAGCGGGGCGCCGATGGCGGACAAGTAGCCCTCGTAGCCCGGGGCATCGCCCGAAGCGCCGAGTACCGGGCTTTGGGCACCGCCTCCGGAATGCCCGAAGCTGAATATGCGGTCCTTGTTGCCGGGGATTGCGTCTCCGTTGTAGCGCAGCGTGCGCACGGCCGCTTTCAGGTCGGTCACGCCCCAAGGTGCGGCTCCGCAGGCGCTGTCGCTCATCTTCCTGCCCCGGCAACCGGCGTACACGTATACGAAGCCTGCCTGCAGATAGCTGTCCAGCCCGTTGTAGCTGTATTCGCTCGGGGCGCTCTGCGCAGAATAGCCCGCGGTGTTAATGGGCATGACGATGGGCGCCGTGGCAGCGGTATAACCGGCGACGGTGCCCGACGAGCTCGGCGTGCAGGTGAAGGTGCCGTTGCCGTTGTCGGTTGCTTCGAAGTAGGCGCCCGGCACGTAGATACCCATGCTCTCGTAGCTGGGAGCTTGCGGGTTTTCGCAGTACTGCAGCCCTATTTGGTAATACACGTCGTTGTCTGCATCGTAGCGCCATGCTGCCGAGTCGACGGAGAGGCTTCCGCTCAGCCGAGCCTCGGCCGTGCTCGACGCCGCAGAAGCTGAGTCCTGCTGGCCGGATTGCTGGCCGGATTGCCCGCATCCCGTCAGCGCCATTGCCGCGCTCGCCACTCCCGTGAACCCCAAAGCTGCGAGAAAGCCACGCCTCGATACTTGCAAATTGGTCCTCATCTCGAATTCCCCTTTCGATTGTCATGGTTAAAGTATAAGGTTCACGGCTGAAAGGCGCCTGAAACGTATCCGTTGTTTTCACCGGGGGAGTTACCCGTGGCGCGCTCTCGTCGCAGTCGCGATGCCGCTCGTGCACCTGCGGGATGCACGGAGTGGGGGAACATGCTGCGATTCTGGCGATATGCCCGTTCGTGAAAATAAAGAAGCATCCGGTGCCACGCAAGTCGGATGATCCCAGGATATCGGCATTCTGGTTGCCGGCGGAGTAGGTGTCGGCCTGCGCGGTTTGAACGTCGTTTACGATCTCTGCCGCATCGAGCGTCTGGCCGGACCGTGAAAAGCAACAGCTGCAGGCCGTGGGCCGTGGGCAGTAACACGCTGCAGTTCCATAGTGGGTGTAGGTAAAGTAATAGATATCGTCAAATATCTGGGTTCGTGCTATAGTTCTGTTCTCGTAAGCCCGTAGGGACGAAGCGGGTTTTGCGAGAAAGGATCAGAGACAATGTCACTTCAGGGTTCGAATCTTTCCAGGCGCTCTTTCATAACGGGCAGCGCCACGGCGGCTTTCATGCTCGGCGCGGGCGCTCTGCTCGCCGGTTGCGGCGGCCAGGCCTCTTCCAGTGCAGCATCCAGCGCCGCAGCATCCAGCGCGTCTGCCAGCGCCGCAGCATCCAGCGCGTCGTCGGCCAGCGCGTCTGCCAGCGCGTCGGCCAGCGCGTCTGCATCGGCGGCGGTCATTACGGTGAACGACGCCATGGAAGACCTGAAGCTCGTGTTGCTCGGCAAGGATGCGAAGATAGCCTGCATCATCGTGGCCAACCAGCGTGGCTACTACACCGACGAGAAGCTGAACATCGGGACCCCCGAGGTGGTGTCCGGCGGCTTCCCCGAGGCTATGCCGATGCTTTCCGATGGAACCGTGGACGTGCTGCCCTTCGGCTCCATCCCCACGTGCACCTATGTCGGCCAAGGCGACGACCTCGTCATCTTCGGCGGCACCGTGACCAACGGCTCCGAAGCGCTCGTGCTTGCCGAGAACAAGGACAAGTACAAGACCGCCGAGGACTTCAAGGGCAAGAAGATCGCCTGCTTCCGCATGGAGACCGGCCACATGGTCACGAAGTCCTGGCTGCGCAAGCAGGGCCTGAAGATCGGCGACAAGCCCGAAGATGTGGACAACGGCACCGCCGACGTGGCCTTCATCCTGCTGGAGAGCATGGCTGCCGAGGCGGCGGCGGTCGAGAACGGCGAAGTGGACATGTGCTTCGTGAACAGCGGCCAGGGCTACCAGTTCACCCAGGGCGGCAAGCTGGCCGTGGCCTTCCAGCCGCAGGACCTGATCGGCCACGAGTTCCCGTGCTGCCGCCAGTCCACGAACCGCAAGGCCTTCGAGGAGAAGAAGTCGCAGCTCGTGAAGTTCGAGATTGCGAACATCCGGGCCATGTACGACATCGCCAACGACAAGGAAGGCGTCGTGCAGGACATCATGGCCTACTCCGGCCAGCCGCAGGATTTCTGCGAGGCCATAACCTATGGCCTGGGCGACTACGTGGCCGCCATGCAGTTCGAAATGGATCCGCGCACCAACGACGTGTACGACTTCTACGGCGATATGATAGACAACGGCGACATCCAGGACCCCGACAAGGACCTTATCCTGGAGCATATGGATTCAACCATCTACAAGACGGCGCTGCAGACCCTCATCGACCGCGGCGAGAACGCGGATTTCTACAAGGGCCTGATGACGAAGTACGAGAAGAACAACACGATGGGCGTGTAGGCAACGCGTCCGTTGCCCCGCCTGTCCGGCACGACCCGCGCGCTTGCGACCCCGCTCGCAGGCGCGCGCCGATGCTCTGCCATCTGCGCGCACGTCCGCACGGCGCGCCCGCAGATGACAGATGCACGAACGCGCAACGAGGAGAGCGATGCCTTCAATAGTATTCAAGGACGTGGAATACTCCTACGTCGATGCAAACGAGACCTTCCTCGCGCTCGAAGACGTGAACCTGCACATCCGCGATGGCGAGTTCCTGTGCCTCGTGGGACATTCGGGATGCGGCAAGTCCACCATGCTCAGCCTGATCGCGGGGCTGGAAGCGCCGACGAAGGGCCAGATTCTCGTCGATGGCCAGCCCATAACGGGCCCGGGGCCCGACCGCTCCATCGTCTTCCAGAGCTATTCGCTGTTCCCCTGGCAAACGGCCGTGAAGAACGTGAAGTTCGCCATCCAACAAACGCACCGGGGCCTTCCCGCAGCCGAGGTGGACGCTCGCGCACGCCAACTGCTCGACCAGGTCGGCGTGGGAGAGGCAGCCGACCGCTATCCGTTCCAGCTGTCGGGGGGCATGCGCCAACGCGTGGCCATCGCTCGTGCACTTGCCATCGATGCGCCCACCATGCTGCTCGACGAGCCCTTCGGGGCGCTCGACCCCATGATCCGCCGCCGCCTTCAGGAAATGCTGCTGGACCAGTGGGAAGGCGCCTGCTGCAAGACGGCCGTGTTCGTAACGCACGACATAGACGAGGCGCTGATCCTGGCGGACCGCATCGCGTTCATGGAGCCGAAGCACATCATACGCACCTTCGAGCTGCCCCGGGAACGCTCGCGCACCGCCGATGCGCTCGACCCCGAGGTGAAGGCGATAAAAGACGAGGTGCTGCAGCTGTTCGAGGCCACGGCGACGGGCAAGGAGGACGAGGATTGATGGCAGAGCTTGCCCAAACGCAGCAGGGCCGCGCCAATCGCGCTTCGCGCGGCCGCTTCGTGAAGCCGTCGTTCGTCGTGTCGAACGCGCTCTTCGCGCTTGCGCTGCTGACCATCTACATTCCTGGTGACGTTGCGGCGGACGTGTTTCGCGCGGTAACGTTCGGCGGAATCGACGTGAAGGGCGGCAGGGTTCCTTCCAGCAGCGTGGAATTCTCCGTTGCGGTGGTTGTGAGCTGGGCGTTGTTCATGTGGCGCTATATCGTGGGCGGCCGACGCCGCTCCACCTGCAACATCGCTTCGGTCGTGTTCCTGTTCTTCGCCGTATGGGAAGTGGCCTCTACCGACTTGAAGCTTACGCATCCCGTGCTCATCCCGCTGCCGGAAAACGTGTTCGCGGTGTTCACGAGAATCCCCGACGAGCTGTGGGGCAACGTGGTGTCTTCGCTTACCATGCTCGGACAGGGGTTCATCACCTCGCTCGTGGCGGCCACGATCATCGGCCTGTTCGTGGGATGGCTGCCGAAGGTGCGCGAGACCGTGTTTCCCATCGCCAAGGTACTCGCGCCGGTGCCGGCCATCGTGTTCACGCCGTATCTGGTCCTGCTGCTGCATTCCTTCCGGTTCGCGGCAATCATGGTCATTTTTCTCGGCATATTCTGGCCGACGCTCATGAACACCATCCTGCGCGTGGAAAGCCTGGACCGGCGCATCCTGGATTCCGCCAAGACTATGGGGCTTTCCACGCCCACGATGATCTTTCGCGTGCTGCTGCCGTATCTGTACCCGACCATCGTAACCGGGTTGAAAGTGCAGCTGCCCACGGCCATGCTCATGCTGGTCATGGCCGAGATGTACGGCGCGTCGAGCGGCCTGGGATACTTCATCATAAACTACACCAACTACGCCAACTACACGAACGTCGTGGCTGGCATAATCGTCGTGGGCATCGTCGTCACCGTGCTCGACGCCCTGGTCGGCCTGCTCGTGCGAAAGACGGTGAAATGGAGCGAATAGGAACACGTTCGGTCGCCGCCGCGGGTGCGCTGGCGGCTGGCGTCTTCGAAATGGCGAATGCAAGCGCCGGGCAAGCGCGATGCGCGATGGGCCCGGCGAAGAGAGAGGAGCATGCATGTCGGTAGGGAAAGCGAATTGCCTCGTATGCGGCGAGCCGCTCGTGTACTGGGAGGAAGCGCGCGAGGTGGAATGCTGCATGTGCGGCAAGAAGGAAACGGGCCATTCCGTCTGCACGGAGGGACACTACGTGTGCGATGCCTGCCATCGCAGCGAGGGCGTGGGCTATATCATCGGCCTGTGCTCGGGTTCGGATTCGACCGATCCCATCGCCATCGTCAACGAGGCCATGAACGACAAGTCCATCTACCCGAACGGCCCCGAGCACCACACGCTGATAGGCGCCGCGATCATCACCGCCTATGCCAATGCGGGCGCCAAGAACCCGCAGGGGCAACCGCTGGACAAGGCTGCGGCCCTGGCGGAGCTGAAGAAGCGCAGCCTGCAGGTGCCGGGTGGCACATGCGGTTTCTGGGGCACGTGCGGTGCGGCCGTATCCGCCGGCCAGGCCATGAGCATCCTAAACGGCTCCACCCCCATGACCCAGGAGCCCTGGGCGCAGTGCCAGCGGCTCACGTCGATTATCTTGGGCCGTATGGCCGACCTGGGCGGCCCGCGCTGCTGCAAGCGCACGGGCTACATCGCGGTGCTTACGGCGGTTCCCTACATCAACGAGGTGCTCGGCGTGAGCATGCAGGTACCCGACGAAGTGACCTGCGCGTTCTTCCAGCGCAATGCCCAATGCAAGCGCAAGTGCTGCCCGTTTTTCCCAGGTGCA
>DMNP01000353.1:656-6026 GCA_003452695.1 Eggerthellaceae bacterium | reverse complement strand
ACGCCACGTTCGATCAGTGGCTGGCCGAAAAGGCCGAAGAAGCAGGAGCCGAGATGATCTACGGCATCCCCGTGGAAGCGCTGCTGAAGGACGATGACGGCAAGGTGTGCGGCGTTCGCGCCGGCGAAGACGAGATAACGGCCGACATCGTCATCTTGGCCGATGGCGCCAATTCGCTGCTGGCGCGCGACGCGGTGGGCTACGAGAAGCCGCCCGCATCGCAGATGGCCGTCAGCGCCAAGGAGGTGTTCGAGCTGCCCGCGGGCACCATCACCGACCGTGTGCTGGCAGCATCCGACGACGAGGGCGCGGCCTGGCTGTTCGCGGGCGACGCCACCCACGGCACCTTCGGCGGCGGCTTCATGTACACCAACCGCGACACCATAAGCCTGGGCGTCGTGGCGGGCATCGATGCGCTGGCGAACGGCCAGGGCGTGCCCGTGTACCAGATGCTGGAAGACCTGAAATCGCATCCGGCCGTGGCCCCGCTCATCCGCGGCGCCAAGGTCGTGGAGCATTCCGGCCACATGGTGCCCGAAGGCGGGCTGAACATCATGCCGCCGCTCGTGGCCGACGGCGTCATGCTTGCCGGCGACAGTGCCATGATGTGCATAAACCTGGGCTACATGGTGCGCGGCATGGACTACGCCGTGGCCGCAGGTCAGATGGCGGGCCGCCATGCCGCCGTGGCGCTGGAGGTGGGCGACGCATCCGCCGACGTGCTGCAGGGCTACGTGGAGGACCTGGAGAATTCCTTCGTCATGAAGGACTTCCGCCAGTACCAGCGCGAACCCGAGTTCCTCGAGAACTTCGAGCGCATGTTCAGCGGCTATCCCGAAATGGTGCGCGACATGATGAACGACCTGTTCATCGTGGATGGCGCCCCGGTGAAGCCCCTGATGCAGAAGATGCTTCCGCATGTGATGAAGGTCGGCGTGGCCAACATCGTGCGCGACGTGATTGGAGCGGTGAAGGCCCTATGATGGACATGAAGATAACCGTGAACGTGGACGAGTACCTTGCGCTGAACAAGTACGAGGTGGACGAGGAATGCGCGCACATCGAGCTGGTCGAGAATCCCGACGATGCGGAATTCGACAAGCTGGTGCGCGTGTGCCCGGCCGCGTTGTACAAGCGCGACGAGGACGGCCGCAAGAGCTTCGACTACGCAGGGTGCCTGGAATGCGGCACCTGCCGCATCATCTGCGGCGACACCATCGTGAAGAAATGGACCTATCCGGGTCCCACCATGGGCGTGGAATACCGCTTCGGATAAGCGCAAAAATGGGGCGGAGCGCCAGGTTGTCCGCCCCATTCAGCTTTCAATCGAACGGCTATCGGAACAAGTGATGCGAGGATCGGCATGAGCATAACGCTGAACATCGCGGCGCGCGCGTGCGCCGAATGGGGGAGCGTGCAACGCGCGTGCAACGACGACAACCCATCGTTCGAGGCCGTTCGTCCCTACTTGGCGGGCAAAGCCCTTCGCCCCGATTCCCTGTACGTGTGCCGCACAGCCGATGAGGCGAGCGCGGCGAAAGCGGCCGGATGCCACGTCGTGCTCGTGGAACCCGGCGCCGGGCAGCCGGGGGAAAGCGGGCGGGACGCGCTTCCCGACGCCCGCGCCGGCTCCGGCGCCGACCTGGCCGTGGCCTGCGACGCGTCCTACCTGGACGTGCTCGACGGCCTGCTGGACGCGGCGCAGCGTTTCGACGAATGGCAGCGCGCCATGGACCGCATCTGCTATTCCGGCGGCACGCTGCAGGAGCTTCTGGACGCGGCCGAGCCCTTCCTGAAAAACAACGTGGTCGTGCTCGACCCCGCGCTGAAGCTTTTGGCCTACACGCGCAGCGTGCCCTGCGACGACCCCATAACGGTCGAGCTCATCCAGCACGGCTACCACACCGAGGACAACATCCGCAAGTTCAAGCTGCACAAGCGCTTCAAGCCCTGGGCCGAAGCGGAGGGCTTCGTGGTGAACGATTCGCGCAGCATCTGCAAGTACGTAACGGTGGTGAAATCCTTCAAGACGCGATCGGCGTTTTCCATAATCTCGGTCATGATGTGCAACGTTTGCGACCCCGAGCCCGCCCTGCTGGATGCCTACGACCTGTTCGCCCAGCGCGTTGAATGGTTCGCCGTGCGCGACTATCCCGACGACAAGCCGTCGGGCAATGCCGTGGACACCTTCCTGAAAGACCTCGTGTCGGGCGAGATTGCAGACGATGCCGTGCTCGCCGAGCGCTGCCGCTACGTCGGGATTCCCCACGAGGCGCGCTTCTGCATGTTCTACACGACGACGGGGGAGAACTCGGTTCCCCAGTCGCGCCTGCTCGCAGACGTTTCGCTGGCGATGGCGCCCGCCAAGACCTTCATGGTGGACGACGCCGTCGTCGTGCTGTGCTTCAACTGCATCGACGAGAAGTGCGTGCTGCACTGCATGGGGAAGCGCTGCCCGCACAAGCGGCGCACCGTGTCCCGGCGGATGAACGATCTCTTGCAGCGCTTCGAGCTGGCGTGCGGGCGCAGCTCGAAGTTCACCGCGCTTTCGCAAGCCCCCAACGCCTACAAGCAGGCCAAGGCAGCCTACCAAATCGGAAAGGCCCGCCATGCGGATGGGCACGTCAATTCAACCGGAGAGCCCAACAGCTGGTCGCGCATCTATTCCTTCGACCGCTATGCCGTCGATTTCCTGGTGGAACGTGCGGGACAAGAGGGCATGGAGCTGCTGGCCGGCACCTATGCTGGAACGCTCCTGTCCGTCTTGGCGCGCCAGGATGCCGAGAACCACACCGACAACTACAAGTTCCTGCAAGCCTATCTGCTGCACGAGCGGCGCGCGTCGGTGGTGGCCGAACAGCTGCACATGCACCGCAACAACGTCAGCTATCGCATCGGCCGCATCGAGGATATGCTCGGCATCGATACCGACGACCCCGAATTGCGCCAAGATCTGATGCTGGCCTTTCGTCTGGGCCGAGCTGAAGAGCGCAAGAACTAGCCACTGCGCGAAGGCTGCTTCCCGAGCGCGAGACTCCCGGCAGAAGATTTCCATTGTGCGAAAAGCACAATGGAAAACGGGAAAGAACTACGGATTGGCCCAATGCGCCCGAAATCCCCTTCGGCAACAATCAGAAGCACAGGTTGTTGAACGCGAGCCAAGGGAGATGATGACGTCATGGACATGAAGCAATGGGTGAAGGACCAGATAGCGGCCCCGGTGAAGAAAGCCTTGCCGGTGCTCACCTTTCCCGCGGCCGAAAAGATGGGCGTGACGACCAAGGAGCTTATCTATTCGCCCGACCTGCAGGCCGAAGCCATGATGTACATCCACGACCACACCGACATGGCCGCCGTGCTGGCCTTCATGGACCTGTCGGTGGAAGCCGAGGCCTTCGGCAGCACCATCCGCTACAGCGACAACGAGGTGCCGACCGTCATCGGTTCGATCGTCGACGAGGACAGCAACGTCGATTTGCTGGAAGTCCCCGACCCGCGCGAAGGTCGCACGGGCGTGTGCATCGAAGGCGTGCGCAAGGTGGCCGAACGCGTAAGCGACAAGCCCGTCATCGCGGGCAACATCGGCCCGTTCTCGCTGGCAGGACGCCTGATGGATGTGAACGAGGTCATGTTCTTGTGCTACGACGAGCCCGATTTGGTGCACGCGGTGCTGAACAAGGTAACCGATTTCATCATCGCCTACACCAAGGAGCTGAAGG
The DNA here is from genome assembly GCA_003452695.1 of Eggerthellaceae bacterium. GTDB lineage: Bacteria > Actinomycetota > Coriobacteriia > Coriobacteriales > Eggerthellaceae > UBA9715. Next base: position 2,307 of record DMNP01000353.1, on the reverse strand, counting down.
CCGCCGGCGCCGACGGCGTGATGATGGCCGAACCGCTGGCCGGCCTGCTCTCGCCCGACCTGACCGAGGAATTCTCGAACCCCTACGTGAAGCGCATCGTCGACGAGACGCAGGACGACGAGTTCATCGTCATCGTGCACAACTGCGGGTCCAGCGTGAAGAACACCATCGACAGCATAGTCGCCACTGGCGCCGCGGGCCTGCATCTGGGCAATGCGGTGGACATGGCCGAGATGATGCCGCATATTCCCGAAGACGTCGTGTGCTTCGGCAACGTCGACCCGGCGGCCCAGTTCTGCCATGGCACGGCCGAAAGCGTGTATGCGGCAACGGTCGAGCTGCTGGAAGCCTGCTCGCAGTATCCCAACTTCATCGTATCCAGCGGTTGCGACATCCCGCAGCTCACGCCATGGGAAAACATCGAGGCGTTCTTCTCGGCTGTCGAGCACTTCTATGCCGATAGCGTCGACGAGGACACCACCGCGGCAGCGGCGGCGGCCAAGCCCGCGCCTACGACCATGACCTCGCGCGAGCGCTTCTTCGCGGCGCTGAGCCACGAACCAGTCGACCGCGTGCCGGTGCATCCCTTCGTCGCGGGCACGAACCGCATACTCACCGGCGCGACGTTCCCCGAGTGGGCTTCCAGCGCCGAGCTCATCGCCAAGGGCTATATCGAGATGGCCAAGATGTTCCCCGAAGAGGACTGTGTGCTGGTGGTCGTGGACTTCACGGTGGAAGCCAGCGCCTGGGGCCAGCCGGTCATCTACAACCGCAACAACCCGGGACGTCCCGACGGAACGCGCCGCCTGGTGCCCACGGCCGACGATTACGGCAACATCAAGCCGGTCGACGCGCTTGCCAGCGAACGCATGGTCATGCACCGCGATGCCTGCAAGATCGTGGTGGACGAGCTGGGGAACGAAAAGCCCGTGTTCGCCTACGTCATGGGGCCGCTGTCCACCCTTTCGCTCATGCGCGGGCAGCGCAAGATTCGCCGCGACTTCAGCGCGCATGCCGACGACATCCGCCAAGCCGTGGAAAACGTTACCGAGACCCTCGTTCAATTCGCAAACATGCTCATGGAAACGGGCATCGATGGCATTATGTGGGACACCTATTTCGCGGGATCGTCCAACATGACGCGCGAGCAATGGACGAACATCGAGCGCGATAGCGTGGCGCGCCTGGCCCAGGTCGTCATCGACAAGGGCGGCATCAACCTGGTGCACAGCTGCCAATCCGGCGCCTACTTCGACCTGCAGATAGAAGCCCTGCAGCCCGCTGCGATATCCTTCCTGCACCCGGCGTTCGGCTGCGACAGCCTGGCATCGACCAAACAGCAATACGGCGACAAGGTGGCGCTTATGGGCGCGGTCACGCCGTGGAACGCCGTGCACGGCACCGACCTGGAATGGGACCAGGAATGCAAGCAGGTCATCGAAGAGATCGGCGGCGATACCGGCTTCGTCCTGGCGCCGGGTTGCTTCTATCCGGCCAACGCCTCGCTCGGCCGCGTGAAGCGCATGATCGACGTCGCCGTTTCCGCGACGCGCAAGTAGTCCTGCGCGCGATGCACGAATAACCCCCCTGCCAACGGAGGGCTGCCCTCGCTACGGGCAGCCCTCCCTGCCTTCCACCCGCAACCCGCACT
>DMNP01000353.1:358-581 GCA_003452695.1 Eggerthellaceae bacterium | reverse complement strand
GAGGCCGGGGTTACGGGTGGAATGGGCCACGAGAAAGCCGTTTTCGGCCCCCTGCGGGCACGAGACGGGGGTTGCGGGTGGAATCGCAAGTTATCGCCAAGGACCGAACAGGGGAAACGACGCCAGGGGCCTCCCGTGAAGTCGGAAATCCACCCGCAACCCCCGCCATCGTTCGGCGGAAGGCCGGAAAAGCCGATCTGGTGGCCCCATTCACCCGCAACCC
>DMNP01000353.1:0-302 GCA_003452695.1 Eggerthellaceae bacterium | reverse complement strand
TGGTGGCCCCATTCACCCGCAACCCCCGCTTTGTGCCCGCAGGGGCCGGGCAGCGGGAAGCAACCCTTGCAAATGAGGGAGCGCCCCCTTCTACTGCCGTCTTGCAGCGGGGAGCGCTCCCTTCAACCTCTGTCTTGCAGCGCGCTACTTCTTCAGGATGCTGGGCAGCGCGTCCCATTCCTCCTGGAAAAGGGCCGGGTCCATTTCCTTAAGGTCGTCGGCGACCTTCGGCGTGAATCCCATGTGCGCAAGGATGTCGCGCTCCAGGTCGATGCCGGGGGCGATTTCCACGATGGTCATCT
>DMNP01000154.1 GCA_003452695.1 Eggerthellaceae bacterium | reverse complement strand
GGCTGGCAATGCATTACCACACCCTGCAACACGTGGGGCATCAATTCGCTTCCCAACGAGGTCATCCAGCACGGTAATGCCGTGCTGAGCACGCTTATGCAGGTGGGCGCCGCCTTCGGCACGGCCGCGCTCGTAAGCCTGACGGCCTTCGGCCCGGCAATCGCGGGCGCGGGGGCCGACCCCGCCGCAACCGTGCTGGCAGGCTATCATGCGGCTTTCATCGGCACCGCCGCGGTCCTGGGCGTCGTGGCCCTGATCGTCTTCGCAAGCGTACGCGACCCGAAATAGAAAGTGCTGACCTGCAGCAGGCGTGATTACACGAGCCCTAGGAAGAAAAATCCCCTTCGGGCAATTTTAAGGCCAAAGATTGACAAAATGTATCGATGTTAATACCTATACGCGATTTGAAACTGTTAGTAGGCAATTTGGATTTGCAAAAGGGGGGCGAAATGCAGCCGCTAGCTTGCATTTGAGGCTCCCCTTGATTACCAAACTTAGCACAGGAAAGGCTGCGCTAAGTCTGTTGCAAGCGGAACCGGGGGCAACGTGCCGGCGGCGTGCGCGCGGCGCGCGCATTGGGCAGCTGCAGGCGAAGCCGCTCGGATCAGGCGCCGATGCGAGCGCAGGAGGCGGCGGCGCGCTTGCCTTCGCCGAATGCGACGCCCCAGAGGACGGCGCCCGCGCCGGCCAGGCCGTGGGCGTAGCGCTTCGGGAGCGCCTGCTCGTCCAGGGCGGCGCCGGCCGCGGCCCGCAGGGCGTCGCGGGCGGCCCCTTCGCCCTCGGGGGCTTCGCGCACGAGCTTCACCTCGACCGCTATCGCCGGCAACTCGCGCTCGCGCGCGGCGGCCGGCTCGCACACGACGTCGGGCCGGCCCCGCCCCACCTCGCGGTTGGAGCGGGGGAAGCGGTAGCCTTCCATGCCGTAGAGAAGCGAGAGCAGCCACATGTGGGCCGAGGCCTCGTCGCGCAGGTCGTGGTAGGACACCGAGTTCAGCAGCGCGCGCTCCAACTCGCAGGCCAGCGCCTCGGCGTCGCCCGCACGCAGGGCCGCATGCAGGGCCGCGAGCGCGTGGCGCCCGCCGGCGAGCGCGGTCGCGCGGTCGACGAGCTCGCCTTCGAACAGGCGGGCGACCTCCAGGTTGGGCACCTGTAGGCGCCGAGCGAGCTGCGCGTTATTGGGCTCGGCGACGTCGCGGGTGGTGACGTAGCCGGCCAGGTAGAGCTGGCTCCATATCGCGGATGTCTGCGAGTCTATCTCGCCGAACACGACCGACAGGTCGAGCGTGGCCTCCACGGAGCCGCCCTGGGCCAGCCTCGTGAGGTCGGCATTCACGGCCTCGCCGGCGCGCGCGATCATGTCCCTTACCACGGCGTTGGAGCTGGTGTTGGTCCAGTAGGGCTGCGCGACGCATCCCTGGTCCAGGTAGTTCAGCACCGACCAGGGGTTGTAGATGGCCTCGCCGCCGAACGAGTAGCCGTCGTACCACTCGGCCAGCTCCGCCAGCTTGTCGGCATGCCCCAGGCGCGCCGCGAGCTCCTCCACCTCGGGACGCGTGAACCCGAAGGCCTCGGCGTAGCGGTGGTCGAGGGCGGTGTCCACGACGAAGTTGTTCAAATCGGAGAATATGGACTCCTTGGACACGCGCTGCACGCCGGTGAGAGCGGCCAGGCGCAGGTCCACCGTGCCCTTGAGCGCCCCCGTGAGCCAGCGCTTGAGGAAGCCGGTGGCCTGGTCGCGGTATCCGTGCAGGTGGCCCTCAGTCACTATCTTGTCGTATTCGTCGATGAGGATGACCACCTGCTGGCGGTGGTGGCGGCGCAGCAGGGACACGAGGTAGGTCAGCGACTGCTCCAGCTCTTCTACCGGAGCCTGGCCCATGAAGATCCGACCGAACTTCTCCCGCTCCAAGTCGAGCACGTGGGGCGACTCCAAAAGGTAGCGGTGGCGCTCGTACTCCCTGGCAATCGCCTGGGCCACCGACGCTCGCATGGCCTCCCACGTGTCGCCCCCGCAGGCGTTCAGGCCCAGGTAGACCACCGGGTGCATCCCCCGCTCGGCGGTGTAGTAGTCGTCCTCGTCCGAGATTGCCAGCCCGTCGAACAGCGGGCCCGTATCCTCCACGTAGCCCTCCACCGGCGCCTCGAAGTAGCACTGCAACGTGCGCAGCATCAGCGACTTGCCGAACCGGCGCGGCCGGCAGAACAGGGTAACGCCCCCGCGGTCTATGAGGTCGGCTATCACGGCCGTCTTGTCCACGTAAACGTGGCGCGTCACCACGTCCGCGAAGCTCTCTATGCCGATGGCGACGATTCCCTTGCCGCGCCTGTCGACCACGCGCGGCGCGCCCTGCGCGCCCACCGACCCGTTGCACATGGCTGTCTCCCTTCGTCATGCCTCCCCGCAATTCTACACGATGCGCCGGGCACTCTCTCATTCCGAGCAACACTCTAAGCGATATGTGGAACTGGGGACAACGCGTCCGCGGCGTGCATGCGGCGCGATTAGGCTGTTGGGTCGTGCCGTCGGCGGCGAAGCGTAAGCGCCAAAACGGCCGCGTCTTCTGCTCCCGGTCGGCAGCTGGCACAATCGAAGTCAACACGATCCGGTGCTGACGTCGAGGAGGCTGGTGCCGACCGGGAGCAGAAGACGCGGCCGTTTTGGCGCTTACGTCGATGTAGCGTCTCCAGGCGTTCACGTCGGGGGTTCGCTCTTCTCTTTGGTTGTACCTTCTTGGTCATATTTTACCGTATATATGAGCCAAATGGTTCGCACAACCAGGTGCTCAGCCGCCTGCTACGAACAAAAACAGAAAACCTATGGGAACGGTGGGGAATTTGCATGCCCGGGGCGGGCCTCCGGCCAAGCCGTGGGCGGCAAGAACTGGCATTGCTTTTCACGGCCAAATGTCAGCTCTGCGCATTGAGCGCGGTGTTCAGGGAAACTATCAGTCGCAAACGCACGATCGGGTCGTCCAGGTCGACGTCGAGCATCTCGTTAATCTTCTCAATCCTGTTGCGCAGCGTGTTCCGGTGAAGGTACAGCGAGGCAGAGGAGGTTACGTAATTGCGCTCATGCAGCAGGAACGTGTACAGAGATTTCGCATACTCCGTCCCGTGGCTCGCGTCGAAATCCCTAAGCAGCTGCGTTTCGAAATCGGTCGGAAGACGATGGTCGCACGCCTGAGCCAAACGCCGCGGGAAAAGGTTATCGGAGTATACGACCTGGGAATCCTCTTGGCGAAACACGGGCTCGTGGCAATCGACGAGGTCGCACAAACAAGAGAACTGGCTGGGGAAATCGAGAAAAGACGTGAACCTGCCGCTCACGAAAAGGGATATCTGCAGCTTCTCCACGCAGCTGCGCAGATGACGCTTAAAATCATCGTAGTCAAGCTCGGCGTTTGCGAATATAACGACCGTCATGTCTTTGTAAGGTTCCGTGTAGCAATCGTAACCCGAAGTGATCACCCCAACCGCCCTCATGCGCATCATGGCATTGTCGAAATCTTTGCGCGCATGCTTCATGACAACAATGCGATAATCGCCGATGAGCTTCCACCCCGTCGTGGTTGCGATAAGGTTCGATACCATGCCCTCTTCGATGTGATCCGTATCGAGCATGGCCGACACCAAGCCTTCGTGATACACCTCGGCATCGTCGATGGCGCCTCCGCGAGAGCCGAGTGCCGCTGCTAATGTGTTACCGAACCGATTTGCAACCTCGACATCGCAAAGCGTTAAGTCGTGCCACAAGTCTACGATAAAGAAATAGCCCAGAAGCTTTCCGCGAAACTTGATTGCCTTGGCGATAAAACCGATGACGAAGGCCTTCGTATCGACGATGAATGCTCGGTTTGAATTTGTGATCAGCTCGTATTCGCCCGAGTCGTTCAGCGCGTTTATCGTCTCGATGGGCAAATAGCCACCATGCTGCAGCTGATGATGCCAGATCCCGCTCATCTCTTCCATATCTGCATCGATGCGGGCAACCATTCGCCAGCAGGGGTCGGCTATGTACATGGGCCGCGGGATGAAATCGTACGTTATATCGAGCATCGATTGCAGCGAAATGTTCCCCACAAGGGTTTCATGCAGCGAGTCTTCCCACATGCGGTAGCGGTCAACGTTGGTAATCGTATGGTCCATGAGCTCGTGCATATCGCAATTTCTCGGCACGACGATTCGGGGAATGCCGGGGTAATCGCCTGAAGCGGTTTCGTAAACGACGCAGCCGAAAGACACGTCCTCTTTTTGCTCCAACCCGATTCCCTCGTCGAGAAAGTAAAGAAAGCCCCCGCGGGCTACCGTGTCTGACGATACGGTAGCAAGCCATTGAACCGATAGCGGTTGAGCATGTTCGTCGAGGAGCCTGGCGTTGGGCTCCTTCATCGCAATAAGGCAAAAGAAATAGCTAATCGGTAGACGCATATGCACTCCATCATATATTCGACTGTACTTTAGAGTACAGTCTTTTGAGCGAATTCTATCATGCGCTGCCGTTGATATGCGCTCATCTCCCTCCGAAAATGGTCACCAGTTGCCGTGAAACACAATTGCCACGAGAGAGAAAGGGGCAAAAATGGCAAAAGGCATAAACAGCAAAATCAAGACATTGTGGGGGACAAGCGAGATCGGCTTTTCCTTCATGTCGGCCATGGAAACGTCGTTCTTCATCGTGTTCCTGACCGATGCCGCGCAACTGCCGCTCCCCCTGATTGCCGCCATCACGGGCTTCGTGGGAATCGCCGACGCGGTTTCCGCAGTACTTGCAGGCGCCGTGATCGACAAGGTGCATCTGAAGGGCGGGAAGTACCGTCCGTGGCTGATCATCTGCCCTCCGCTGGTCATGATCTTCTTCATCCTCATGTTCACGAACATCGGAGGCGATGTTGTGGCAGCGCTCATCTGCGGCATCGGCTATGTGCTCAGCCACTTCATCTGGAACATCGCCTGGACCGCCAACCGCGCGCTCGTGGGCATTCTTTCCGATGACCCCAAAGAGCGCGGGTTCCTGTCTGGGCGCTTGGGCGCCGGTTCCGCGCTGGGCAAGATTATCGCCTCGTATGGCGTTCCTGCGCTGACCACAGCCATCATCGCTGCCATGGCGGCTCTTGGCCCCGTATTCGGCTACACCATTACCGCAGCGGTTGCGTCTGGCTGCTTCCTGCTCGCCTACTTGGTGCATTACCTTATTACGAAAGGCTACGACATCCCCGAGGAAACGCCGGCTAGCGAAGCTAAGAAGTCCGCTTCTTTCGTCGATATCGTGAAGACCATTTTCACCAATCCCCAGCTGGCAATCGTGGTGCTTGCCGACGCCGTGCGCCTAGTGGGCTACTACGGATTCGCAGCCTCTGCTGCCTACTACGCCCGCGTCGTCATCGGCGACCCTGCGGCGGTTTCCATCATCCTGATCATCTTTAACGCCGGCACGTTCGTGGGCGCGTTCGCCACGGGCACCATCGTCAAGAAGTTCGGCACCAAGATGACCACGATTGCCTGCACGGGAATTGCCGGCCTGCTCATGATCGCACTATACCTTGTTCCGATGCCGATTATCGCCTTCTACGTTGTGCTCGCCGTCTCCGAAGTGGTGTTCGGCGTCGCATATGGCCTTACCAGCAGCTTGTATTCGATGTGCGCAACGCTTTCCGAATACCAGAAGGGCGTCGACATCCGCGGCATGGCAATGGCCGGATCGTCCCTTGCGATTAAGATTGCCATCGCAGTTCGCGGCGTGCTGATCTCGGCCATGCTCAGCGCCATCGGGTATGCCGCCGATGCAGCCATAACGCCGGAAATGCAGGGCGGCATCAGCCTTATCGTGCTGCTCATACCCGGCGCCCTTATGGTCGTCTCGGCGCTGCTGTTCGCCCTCTACAACATCAAGGACGATGACGTTCCCATGATGGAGCAGGAAATCGCCGCCAAGAAGGCCGCGTAAACTGCTTTGGCAATACAACAGACAGACCAGCAAGACCAGCAAGCTGAAAACGATTGGAGAAGAGCATGTTTACATTCAACGAGAACGAACTGAAGCCCATCAGGGAATACAGCATCCCGGCTATCTACTCGACGAACGAAATGACGGTCCCCGAATTTGACCGCCCCATCACGGCGAAAGAGAACATGCTGCGCATGTTAAGCAAAGACCAAATGCCATTGTGGGTTCCGAACCAGGACCAAGACAACAACGCAATCATGCCCATGGTGTTCCCCGACAATCGCGCGCGTGCCGCTGGCGGAGTGGACAGCTTCGGAATCGACTGGACGTTCGACCCGCTTACGAGCGCCGCGATGGTAACGCCCGGATTCACGCGCCTCGACGACATAAACGACTGGAGGGAGCTTACGTTTCCCGACCTGGACGCAATCGACTGGCAAGCCGACTTCGAGCAAAACTACAAGGATAAGATTTCGCCCGACAAGCTTACCTATTTCGTAATCGTTAACGGCATGTTCGAGCGCACCGCCGACCTAATTGGCTTTGAGGATGCGTTTTGCGCGCTGCTGACCGACGATGACGTGCTCGACGAGTTCTGGAGCGAGCTTGACGAATGGCACATGAAGCTCATCGACATCGCCCGCGACGTATATGGCGCCGACATGATCTTGTTCCACGACGACATGGGCACCCAGAAGAGCACGTTCTTCTCGCCCGACATCTACCGCGACCTGCTGTCGCCGCATTACCGCAAGATCTGCCAGCACATCCACGACCGCGGCATGTTCACCTGTCGCCACTCGTGCGGCTGCATCGAAACGCTCATCCCTCAGTACATCGACGAGGGCTGGGACGCTTGGGAAGGCCAGGACAATGCCAACGACAAAGTTGGCATCATGAACAGGTACGGCCACGACCTTGCCCAATGCACCTTGTACATCGTCGACAAAGACCTGAGCGACGAAGAGGCGGTCGAGCACGTTCACCGCACCGTCGACGAACTCGGCATGACCGGCCGATACTCCTGCCGCCTACGCGACCCGAATGGAAATCGCGAGGTGGACCTCGTCGAAGAAATGTACCGATACAGTCGCACCAAGCTCGCCGAACTCGCAGAGCAAAACGCCTAAATAGCCCTGGGCGGCGGCCACTCTTCCAAAGAGGCTGGACGCCGCCCTTTCTCGATAGCAACCTCCATCGACGAAACCTCTTCAGGAACCGGCCCTTGAATCCTTATGCAAGGAGGCGTTATGAACGAACATCAAAACGGCCCTGCGATCGAGCAACCACAGGAAGACGCCCAAGCTACCGCCCCGCAAAACCCGCAAAGCCAAGCAGAAGCCTCTCCAACAATCGAGCTAAAACCCATCTCGAAGGCGCTCCGGCGCTTCTATGGCGTGGGCGATTTCGGGTTCACGCTCATGTCGAGCGTCGAAACGTACTATTTCGTTTTCTTCCTGACGAACCTCGCCATGTTCGACCCCGCAGTGGCCGCAGTGGTCGCGGCAATCGGATCGGGCGTCGACGCCGTTTTGGGGTGGATGTACGGCGGCTTCATCAATTCTATCAAGCCGATGAAATGGGGCCGCTATCGCTCCTGGCTCTTCGTGCTCCCCTGGATCGTTCCGTTCCTTTACGCCTTCGAGTTCACGCGCATCTCCGACAACGTAATGCTATCGGCGTTCCTTATTATCTTCTTCAACGTAACATCGCATGCGGCATGGGATTTCCCCTACGTTGCGAACCTGTCGATGATCGCCGTTGCCGGGAAAACCGCCGAAGAGCGCCAGCACATGGCGTCTACTCGCAGCATGTATTCCAACGCATCGAAAATCGTGTTCTCGTATATCGTGCCGCCCGTAGCATTGCTCGGGGCTACGTTGCTCGGCGAGGCTAACCAATACGCCGTGGCGGCGTTCGCCACGGGGGCCGTGTTCGCCGTGCTGTATTACGTGCATTTCCGCATGTTCAAGGGATATGATAAAGAGTACACTGCCGATGAGCTGGCAAATTACAAGGCAAGCAAGGCGAACGACGAAAACCGCACGACTTTTGGCGACCTCATGCGCGCCCTGTTCACCAACCCGCCGCTCATCGCCCTTATGCTTTCGGACATAGCCAAGTGGATCTTCAACTTCACCTGCGCAGGCATCGCTGTGTACTACTTCACCTACGTCGTGTTCCAGCCAGAAATGCTGGCAACCTACATTTTCCTTTCGAACCTGCTCTGCGTCATCGGCTCGTATTTCGCGCCGCACATCGCCAAGCTGCTAAAATCGGGCCGCAACGCCATGGGGGTCGTGTTGCTGCTTATGGCAGCGGTGCTGCTGGTTGCGCGCCTAATGTACACGAACATGTGGGTAGTCATCGTGCTCATGTCGGTAGCGCAAATGCTCTATGGTGTCGTTTACGCGGTTACACCGGCGCTCTACGCCGATACGGTTATCTACGCACAGTGGAAGACGGGCAAGAACGCCGCGGGCTGGATTTCAGGTCTGCAGCTGTTCCCACTGAAGATCGGTTTCGTGGTGCGTGGCGTTGCCATTCCCGCCCTGCTCGCCGCAGCCGGGTTCGTATCGGGCATGGCAGTCGAGGCGAGCACCGTTTCGCTGCAGGAAGGCATATGTAACGGATTCATGGTCGTCCCCGCCATCATCTGCGCGGTAGCGGCAATCCTGATCTTCGCCGGGTTCCGCCTGACCCCGACGAAGATTACGCAGTACCAACGCGAGATAGACGAGCGCGAGAACGGCTAGCACAATCGAGAGGCACCGTAGGGCAGGCAAACGCGTGCTTCGGGCAACTGGAATGAACGCGCAACCTGGTCATCCAATCTACATGTGCTATCATGGCGCCCCCATGGGTTTAACAAGGCAGAACATAGTGCAGATGGCGGTGCTCCTGTCGGGGTGCTTGCTCGTGGTTCTGACCTATACGCTGCTCGCGCCGGCGCTGCCCGTCATCATGCGCGAGATGAGCGTAAGCGAAACCGAGGTGCAGTGGCTTACCTCGGTCTACGCGATGGTCGAGGCCATCGTCATTCCGATGAACGCGTTTCTGCTCGGGCGGATTTCGGTGCGCAAGCTGTTCGCAGGCTCGTTCGTGCTGTTTGCCGCCGCATCGCTAATGGCGGCTGTCGCGCCGTCGTTTC
>DMNP01000324.1 GCA_003452695.1 Eggerthellaceae bacterium | reverse complement strand
GTTGGTGTCGGCGTCGCAGTGCAGCTGACCCGAGTCGCCCGCCTGGCCGTAGATGAACAGCCTGTTCCCGCTGCTGACGTTGATGCCCTCTTCCAGGTACAGCTTCGCGCCGTCGCACAGGATGATGTGGGCCTCGCCTTCGACGACCAGCCGGTAGTCTTTGAAGCTCGAGTCGCCGCTTACGACGTACCAGCCGCTTATCGTCGTCGTGCTGTCGGTAATCGTGGAGTAGCTGGCGCAGTCCTTCGTTTCCGACACGACCCGCGCCTGCGAACTGTCCCAGTGCCGCTCGACATACGGGACGGCGTGCGCCTGCGCACCTCCCCAGAGAAGCGACACCGCGAAAGCCATCGCGAGTATCGCCAGAACATAGAAAACCTTTTGGGAAATCGATTTTGCACCCATAACGAGCCCCCTTCGCGCTTTTGCACAACGCACATATGCCATGCGCCTTCGCCGGTCCCTGCCGGCGTATGCATCCACGTCTATTATCGTGCGTTCCCCATCAGTAAATAAGGGGGGGTTCCAGATTGTCACCCCCCTCACCCGCGCCCCCCAGCGGCGCTTCCCTCACGGCCGCCACCGGCCTGTAGGCGACCTGCGAAACGGGGCGATGCTCGCCGCCGCCCCGCCACCGGAAACGGAGCGGCCCCCGGTGCCGTCCCGCTTCCGCGTGAATGCGACCCGCCCCGAACCGAAATGGTAGAATCGGGGAACGACGCGAAAGATAAGGTCGAAGATAGGGGCATGTCATGGCGCGAGAAGTGAGCGTAGGCAAGCAATCGTTCGCGGACATGCAAGAGCATGGCTATTTCATGGTCGACAAAACGTCGTTCGTGCGCGACTGGTGGCCCCCGCATCCGGCAACTACAACCGCTTCTGCCGTGCGCTGCTGGCCGGAGACGTGAAGGCCATGAACGCCTATCTGGGCAGGGTCGCGCTCGCCTGCGCCTCGTCCTTCGACGCGGGGACCCGCCCGTGTGGTAATGTATCAACCCATAGGCCGGTGGTTTAAGGACGGCAGGTTACTGCCCACGGCTTGGCCAGCGGCGGGGGGGATTCCGTCGAAGGCTTGGGGGCCTGCGCGAGTGCCGCTCGTCTTTCCCATAAGCCCTGCCGTGCACAAGATGTGGCGTACGGAAAATAGAGGGAGTGTAAAAGATGGCTATTATCGGTTCGTCTTCCGGTTGGAAGAAGCTCGCTCGCATGGTTTGCCTACCGTCTGAGCGGGAAAGGTCCATCCTCTTCGCTCCAAAGACCTGGGCGTTTTGGCGCAACAACATCATGTGCTTTTGCATAAACAACATCTTGGGCCACTGCCTCGAAAGCCTGTACTGCAAGATCATGGACAAGTGCTTCGGGATTATCGACGACGACTACGCGGTGAAGTTCGACCCTTGGTACCACCCCTACTGGGTGTACGGGCTTGGCGGGGCGGCGATGACGTTCATCTTCGAGCCCATCAAGGAAGAAATCCTCAAGCGGCACAAGTCGTTGCCGGGCGCCGTGCTGGAGAGCTACGCGATCGCCGTGCTCGCCGCTATGGGGATGGAGCTCGGCTTCGGCCTTGTGGTGAACCGGCCCGACGAGGACGGCAACTACCCCTACTGGGACAACTCCGAATTGCCGCTGAACGTATTCAAGCAAGCCTGGCTGGTGAACGACCTGGTTATCGGGGCGGTCGCGATGGCTTACGTGTGGGTGGCCTATCCGCTCTTCTGCAAGGGCATGAGCAAGCTCGGCGAGCGCGGGGCGAACGCAGCGTTCGCGGTTACGATCGGCGCGTTCGCGGCGGCGTGCGTCTCATCGTACAGAAAGCTCATCAAGGCCGGCCATCTGTAGAGGACGGGACGGAGCCGAAGAGAGGTGACGCGAGAACCGTCCCGCTGTCACCCATAACCCCGGCGCCTTGGACCTGCGGTCGGCCGAATTTTTCCTTTCGTTGACCGGCGGGATTAAAACCGCCTGATGTCGAATTACTCGGCCCCTGGCACACCTTCGCGCCATACGGCGTAGGGCAAGGTGAAGTGGTCCTCCGGCTTGCGCTCGACTGCAAGGCCGTGATTGGCAAACGCCTGTTCCAGCGCATCGACGATTGCCGTTACGTCGCAGCGAGCCAGGCAGTCGATCCGGAACTGCCCGCCGTGGTCGATTACGTTCACTTGGAGCGTGTTGCCGGCAGGAGGTTTGCAGAGGAAGCGGACGTCGGTAATGCTGCTGGAGTAGCCCGTCTCATGCAGGCGGCCGATGTAGTCGATGTAGAAGGTATCGTGGGTGACCATCGCGAAGCCCGAGGGTTTCTTGGTCTCTTCCCAGTAGTCGGTAGCCTCCTGCATCCGCTTGGAGTACATCGCCCGCAGCATGTTGTACACGCTGCGGTACACGTCGGGGTTCATCTGCTGCTTTAGGATGCCTCGCAGCTGCGCTGCGCGCTCGGCGAACGGCAGGGCGTCGAGCGGCGTGCCGCTGATGGGCAAGATGATGCGCGAGGAGCAGTTCTTGAACGTCTCCTCGCAACCCAGCATGCGCCGGACCGACACGGGCAAGTTCGCGAAGATGGGGGCGTCCGCGTCGGGATGGACGGCAGCAACCGCCTCGGCCACGAGCATGGAGATGGCGACTGCGGGAGACGTGCCGTTGACCTTCACGAACGACATGAGGCTTCCCGAGTCCACTCGCAAGCCCCAGTCGCTCACCTCGGCGCCGGCGGTGGGTGTAATCTCGGGTAGGTGGTAGGGCGCTTCCTGCGGCTGCCTCTCGGGCATCTCGAAACCCGGGGTCACCTTGCGCGTGACCGAGCAGGGCTCGAACTCCTCCGCCTCGGGCATGGCGCCTGCGTCGGTGCGGATCCCGCAGGGGTCGTACTCCTTGCCGTCGCGCATGCAGTAGTAGTGGTAGAGCACCGATTCCGCGAACATGTTTATGCCCTGGCCGTCGCAGAAGCCGTGGTACATGCTAAAGCAGGTGGTCTTGCCGTTGCAGGTGAGGTCGAGCATGTGGTAGTTGGTCTCGCGTCCGCCCACGGGGCGCAGCCATACCCCGCGGCCCACCTCCATGGGAAGCGGGTTTTCGGCGTAGTACACGGCGCCGCCCTCGATCTGCAGGGTGTCGGCGAGGTAGGGCATGCGCGCCAGCGTGCGGTCCAGGGCTTTCTGCAGGAGGTCGGCGTCCACCTCGTCTTCGTGGGTGTACTCCACCACGTAGAGGGGGATGTCCATCGGAAGGTACACGTAAGGAGAGGCCGAGATCGCCATCTCCTTCTTTTCGAATATCGGGCGGCTGTTGGTCATGGTCTTTGAATCCTTTCATCAGAACTGACAGGTATATCCTACGGTGCAAAGCCGGGGTTTGGAAAGCTCGTAATCGGAAGCCGTGCGTGCCGAGCCCTTACGGCAGGGGCTTCAACTCCTCGTCGAATTCCTCCCATTCCTCGACGGCCTGCTTGTCGAGCAGCAGGAAGTCCCGCACGTCCAGGTCGTCATCGTAGAGGAAGTCCATGCAGTATTCGGGCCTTCCATCGCGGCGCTCGGTGTGGAAATTGTCGACCGAGCCCAAGATGATGCGCGCGCTCGCGGAGGTGTCCCGCCGTTTGTCGATGACGTATTCGGCGCCGTTGTCGCTGAACGACACGCGCAGCCATTCCGGCATGAGCGCGATGCGCACGTGGATATCGCCCGCGCCCGAGTAGGCGTACATGATGCGCTCGACGAGCATCTCCTCGACGGCAAGCCGAATCTTGACGGCCCGTTGGCGTCCGTACCCGATGCTATCGGCCAAGTCGGCGACGAGCGCCGTCACCGGAGCGATTGCGTAGCTGGAGTTTTTCACGGTAATCTCGAACACCGTGATGCCACCCGCGAGCTCCTCGTCCACTTCGATTCCGCGCAGCTTGCGCAGCATGCTGACGTAGAGGGCGCGCTGGTCGAGCTTTCCGTTCACGTTGAGGGGGAACTCGGGGTAGAGGAAGATATGCGCCGGCACCTTGTAGCGGGGCATACGATCGCGTAGGGCCTCGAGCACGCGCCCCGCATCGAACGTCGCCGCCTCCCGCGTGGTTACGCAGGCCTCCACGCTCTCGCCGAAGATGGCGTGCGGCGCGCCCATGACCTTGGCATCCGCCACGCCCTCGATAGCGGTGAGCTCCGCTTCGATATCGGCAGGCGAGATGTTCTCGCCCCCGCGAATGATAACGTCCTTGATGCGCCCGGCGAGATGCAGGTATCCCGAGGGGTCCAAAAAGCCCAGATCCCCCGTATGCAGCCAGCCATCCGCATCGATTGCCTGCTTGTCCGAGGGCAGCCCCTCATAACCGTTCATAAGGCACACGCCACGAGCCAGGACCTCGCCCACCTCGCCGTCGGACAAAGTCGCACCGTCCAAATTCGCAATGCGCAGCTCGACGCCGTCCACGGCACGCCCAACCGTGTTCGCACGCAGCTCGACAAGGTCGGTAGGCCGTACCATGGTAAGCGGCGCGCCCTCGCTTTGGCCGTACATGTTGATGAAGGTGGCGTTCGCGAAATCCAGCTCGAGGCGCATCATCTGCACCGGCGTGGACATGCCGCCGGCGATAAGGCATGTGCGCAGATGGGGAACGACCTTTTCCGCAAAACCATCCGCATCGGCAAGGCCCTGGTATACCGCCCCCACCGCGGCCATGTCGCTTACTTGGTTTTCGCCCACCATCGACGCAAGCGTGTCGGCCCGGTAGTTCGCGGGAAGGCACACAGCGGAGCCCAGAATGAGGTACACGTAGCTGGTGAGCAGGCCTAGGATATGGAAGAGCGGGACCGCGACGCAAACGGAGCCCCCCATCGTTCCCTCGAGACCCGCCATGAGGGCCCGCGCATCGGCGGTGAGGGCGCGCTGGGAGACGCACACGGCCTTGGGGGCCGACGTCGTGCCGCTTGTGAAGATGATGAATGCGGTATCGGTTTCCTCGTTCGGCTGGCGTTGTTCAACGAGGCCCTGCGCCCCCGCATAGGCATCCACGAGATTGCAGGCTTCGCCGCGCGCATCGATGCAGCGAGAGCGTTCGATCCCCGCCGCATCGGCAAGCGCCTCCATCGCGTCGTCGCGGCGCTTGGTCTGGCCGTTGTCGCCGCAAATCAGGAAGCGCGCATTCGCCGCCCGCAGCAGCTCCGCCGCATCCTCGACGCCCATGCTGTAGTTGACGAGCAGCGCCACCCCGCCCGCGCGCACTATGGCGAAAAAGGCTACGAGCCAATTGGCCGAGTTGTATCCCCAAAGCGCCACGCGGTCGCCTTTGACCAGGCCCATATCATGCAAGTGCGCGGCAAACCCGGCCACGGCAGCGCGGAACTCGTCATATGCGACCAGCCCTTGCGCATCGACGATAGCCGCGGCGCCGCCTTGCCCGCGATCAAGCATTTCTGAAAAGAGCACAAGGTACCCCCGTCCTTAAAAGCCATGCCGCCAAAGCTCGGCTGCATACCTCATCACTTGCTCTGGGTAAGCATTGATGCATCATGCCAGCCCAAGGTGCGCAGGGCGGCGCACTTCGCCTTCAAAACTCCATTCGCCCACGTCAGCGGGCGCATTCTGCTTTCAGTTGAGGCGCACTCGCCCTGCGCACCCCAGGCCCGGCAGCATAAATCAGTGTTTACCTGGCTATTCGCATTACTTTGTGCTCATAATACGCAGTAACCGCCCCTTGCTGCAACATCGAATCGGATAGATGCGCGATGCCAGACGGCTGCTTGCGCAGGTGGGCTACGGTTGGATCTTTGGCGGATGCAAGCAAAAAAGGCCAGAAGCATAAGCCTCTGGCCTTTCGCTCGTTGTTGCCCTTGCGGGATTCGTGCTGTAGCCTCGCTGACGCTGGCCCCTGCGGCGGCGATAACGCCGTCCGGGCAAGCCGAGGACTGCTAGTCGCCTAGTAGATTAGGCAGTCCACGGGGCCATCAGGTTTCCTGTACTTCAATGAATACGGGTGCCTAATGAATACGAGTGCCTGGCACCGGTATTCAGTCACCGGGAACCCCGGGAAACGGCGATCCGGCGCCCCGATCCACCCGCAACCCGCGCCTCGCCGGACACGAGGGCGGCCTTGCGGGTGGACGGCGCCGCAAGAACGGACCTTTCGGCC
Source organism: Eggerthellaceae bacterium (assembly GCA_003452695.1). GTDB lineage: Bacteria > Actinomycetota > Coriobacteriia > Coriobacteriales > Eggerthellaceae > UBA9715. The sequence continues at coordinate 24 of DMNP01000324.1, read as the reverse complement.
CCCCGCGGGCACATGGCGGGGGTT
>DMNP01000349.1 GCA_003452695.1 Eggerthellaceae bacterium | reverse complement strand
AGCAAAGCCGAAGCCAAGCCCGAATTCCCTCTCCCCGTCCCCGCCGCCGGCCGGGCCACGGACGGTAACGGAATGCCAGCGACACATCGGCTCAGAGGCAATGCATTATTCCCATTCTCCTCCCGTTGCTGTACTATATCGCTGTTAGTTAGAAAGGGTTAACCTTTGAACGAAGCATTTCTGGATATACAACAACTGCGCAAGCACTACGGCGAAGGCGACGCGAAGGTGGAAGTGCTGCGCGGCATAACGCTTGGCCTGCAGACGGGAGAAGTGTGCGTGCTGCTCGGGCCCTCGGGTTCGGGCAAATCCACGTTCCTGAACTTGGTGGGCGGGCTGGAGCCGGCCGACGGCGGCAGCATCCGCGTGGGCGCCACCATGCTCACCGACCTGGCCGACCGCGACTTGGTGGAATACCGGCGCCGCGAGCTGGGATTCGTGTTCCAGTTCTACAACCTGGTGCCCGACCTGACGGTAACCGAGAACATCGAGGTCTGCCAGTATCTTTCGCGCAACCCGCTTCCGCTGGACGACCTGCTGAAATCGCTTGGCCTCTGGGAGCACCGCCGCAAGTTCCCCCACGAGATATCCGGCGGCCAGCAGCAGCGCTGCGCCATCGGACGAGCCCTGGTGAAGAACCCGAGCCTGCTGCTGTGCGACGAGCCGACCGGCGCGCTGGACTACAAAACGTCCAAGGAAATCCTGGGGCTGATGGAACAGGTGAACCGCCAGTACGGCTGCACCATCATAATCGTCACGCACAACGACGCCATAAAGCACATGGCGCATCGCATCCTGCGCCTGCGCGACGGCATGCTCGTAGGCAACGAGCTGAACGACCGGATTCTGCCCGCACGCGACCTTTCCTGGTAAGCCATGAAGTCGCCCCTGCGAAAACGCCTACCCCGCGAGCTGCGCAACAACGTGGGGAAATATCTGGGCATGTTCCTGTTGCTTTCGCTGGCCATCGCCTTCACGTCGGGCTTTCTGGTGGCGGCCAGCTCCATCGAACTTATCGGCAACGGCATGCGCGACGAATATCGAACCGAAGACGGGCATTTCGCCACGAGCTTCGAAGCCGACGCCGCGTCCATCCGCGCAGTCGAGGAGCTGGGCTGCACGGTGATCGAGCAGTTCTACTACGATGCACCCCTCTCCTTCGCAGGCGCAACCGACGGCACGCAGGCGCGCGTGCTCCCCAACCGCGGCGATGTGAACCAGGTCGTGTACTGCGCCGGACGCGCCCCCGAATCCACCGATGAAGTGGCGTTCGACCGCGTGTTCTGCCAGAACAACGACCTTGAATTGGGCAGCACCGTGAACCTGGCCGGACGCGACATGACCGTGTCGGGCATCATGACGCTTTCGGACTACTCGTGCCTGTTCCAGAACAACAACAGCTTCATCTTCAACGCGCTCAGCTTCACCACCGCGCAGGTAACGCAAGAGGCCTTCGACGCCATAGACCAGGGGGCGTTTGTGTACAGCTACGCGTTTTTCCTGGACGACCGCAACATGCAGCTGCCCGAGCGCACCGCGCTGGAGGAACGCATGGTCGAAGCGCTTTCGGAAAGCGGCGAGGTGGTTACCGACTTCGTGGACCGCGAGAGCAATCAGGCCATGACCTATGCGCTGGAAGACGCGCAGGGCGACCAGATGATGTGGCAAATTCTGCTCGTGCTGCTCATCGTGATAATGGCGTTCGTCTTCGTGGTGCTTACCGACGCCACCATAGAATCGGAAAGCGCGGTTATCGGCACGCTGCTGGCAAGCGGATGGCGAAAGCGCGAGCTGGTGGCGCATTACCTGGCACTGCCCGCGTTCGTGGGGCTGGCGGGAGCCGTGGTGGGCAATGTGGTGGGATACACGCTGCTCGTGCTGCCCATGCAGGGCCTGTACTACAATTCATACAGCTTTCCGCCCTATTACACCACGCCCAACGCGCGCGTGTTCATAATGACCACGGTCGTGCCGCTCGCTTTGCTCTTGCTGATAACCCTGGTGGGCCTGCTGCGGCGCATGCGCGCCACGCCGCTGCAGTTCCTGCGCCGCGAAATCGCCCACCGCTCGAAGCGCTCGAACATGCGCCTGCCCGAGCGGCTACGGTTCACCGCGCGGTTTCGGCTGCGCGTGTTCATACGCAACCTTTCGCATTTCGCCACGTTGTTCTTCGGCATCATGTTCGGCAGCTTGCTGCTGCTGTTCGGCCTGGCCATGATGCCCCTTATGGAGCACTTCGCACAGGAGTCGGCCAAGGACGTGCCCGCCGAGCACCTGTACGTGCTGAAAGCGCCCGTGGAAATAGACGTCGGCGAATCGCAACGCGAGGCCTATGCCGCGGCCGAAGAGCTGATGCTGACTGAAGACCCCACAAGCATAGATCCCGTGCACCTTGCTGCCCTGTACCTGGAGGCGGCAAGCGTGGACGAAGACGCCAACATCGCCAACACGCAGCCCAACGCACGCGAGACCATAGACCAGTCCGAGAAGTTCGCCGTTGCCACGCTGCAGACGCCGCGCCGCTTCGGGGACGAGCCCGAGGAGCTGTCGGTGTACGGCATCCAGCCCAGTTCGCGCTATTGGTCCGAGGTGCCGGTGGAAGACGGGCGCGCCTGCATCGGGAAGGGCGCCGTCCAGAAATGCGGCATCACGCTTGGCAACGCGCAGACCTTCACCGACAAGTACACGGGCGACACCTACGACATCGTCTTCGACGAGGAAGTGGGCAACACCACTACCATGAACGTGTACCTGACGCTTTCCGACTTCAACCGCCTGTTCGGCAACGACGAGGACTATTTCAGCGGCTATGCCTCCGACCTGCCCATAAACCTGAATGAGCGCTACGTTGCAAACGAGATAACACCCGAGCAGATGCTTTCCGCCGCCGTGCAGATGGAAGATTCCATGGGGGCGATGGCGCAATCTCTGCTGTATGCGGTTGTCCCGCTGTTCCTGATCCTTATCTATTTGCTTACCAAGACGGTAATCGACCGCAGCGCACGTTCCATTTCGTACATGAAGGTGTTCGGGTACCGCGACCGCGAGATATCGCGGCTCTACATCCGCTCTATTACGATAACGGTGCTCGTTTCGCTCGTGGCGTGCCTGCCCATTATCGTGAGCATCATCGATGTGCTGGTGAAGCTGCTTATGTCGCGCTATTCCGGCAATCTTGAAATCTGGGTGGCGCCGCAAACCTACGTGCTGGAAGTGTGCATCGGCGCTGCCACGTACTGCGTTGTCGCGCTTCTGCACATGCGCCGCATTCGCCGCGTGCCGCTGGCGCTTGCCATGAAGGTGCAAGAATAGGGACGTGCCCCGCATATGCAGGGCACGTCCCCAACGATGCTTACTCTGGTTTGATGTGGCGGCCGCGCTGCGCGACCTCTCCGGTTGCTTGCTGGCCAGCGCTCTTCTCGGCTGCATCGAGCAGCGCGTCGGCGCGACGGTTTGCGCCGGCGACGATTTCGCCTGCCTGCAAGTTGGCGTCCGCGATGATGGCATCCGCCTCGGCGCGCGCCTTGGCCAGCATGCCCTGCGCCTGCGCATTCGCCTGCGAAACGATAAGGCTGGCCTGACGCTGCGCCTCCTGCAGAGCCGCCGCGGCATCGGCCGTCGGAGCGATCTGCACCGTTGCCGCAGCCTGCTGCACCTGCTGCACCTGCGGCACTTGCAGGGACCCTTCGGGCTGTTGGGCTTGATTCGCTTGTTGCGTTTGCAGCGCCTGCTGGGCTTGCTGCAACTGCTGCGCTTGCTGGACCTGCTGTGCCTGCTGGGCTTGCAAGGCTTGTTGCGCTTGCTGCAGCTGTTGGGCCTGATGTGCTTGCTGGGCCTGATGTTCCTGCTGAATGCGCTGCACCTGGGCGCGCGCTTGCGCCAGAATCTGCTGCTTGTAGGTGTCCAGCTGGCCCTGCATGTTTGCCCGCTGCTCTTCCACCTGGTCTTGCATGTGCTGTTGAAGCTGCTGCCGGTAGTCGCGCGCCATGGCCTGCACCTGGGCCTGAATCTGGTCACGCATGGTTTGCTGGGCGGCGGCAGCCTGCTGCTGCGCTTCACGCGCCGCCTTCGTCTCTTGCGCCGCGCGCTCCTGGGCTGCGCGCACCTCTTGGGCTGCGCGCGTCTTCGCCACCTGAATCTCGCGCGCTGCGCTTTCCTGTGCTACCTGGACCTCCTGCGCCGCGCGGGCCTGGGCGGCCTGCGCTGCCGCCATGGCTTTGTCCTGTTGCGCCGCACGGCTGACCACTTGGTCGCGCAGGCGCTTCACTTCGCGCAGGTACGTGTCGGCCGAGCGCTGCGCGGCATCGAAATAGCCGTTTGCCTGCAAGGCCGCCTCGGCAATCGAACCCACCTTGCCCGCCTGTATGGGCTGAACCTTCCTAGCCTGTTCCTGGGCATACTTCGCCTGGGACTGCGCATGCTGAACCTGCGCCTGGGCCTGCGATAAAATGCCACGCAAACGCTGGTTGTCGGCCTCTGCCGCTTCCTTGGCCTCGGCTGTCTGCATCAGCAACCGAAGCAAATCGGGTTTCTTCAACCGCTTCAAGTCCTTGCTCATAACCTGCTGCGTTTCTACTCGTTTACACCACTGCCAACAGGGTGTATTCGCCCGAACGAACCGGCGAAGCAGGATACAAGTAATCTGCGGCGAGAATTATCTTGGCTTAGCCATCCGCGCGTCCTGCTGCAATTCTGTTCCCTGTTGACGCAAGCTCATTATCGGACAAGTGCCCGAGCATTTCAAGGGATGCCGCATTGTCACCCACCCGAGGCACGGGCAGACTAACATCGGTTTCCACGGTCCGGCCAGCTGCGGGGCGCGGGAAGAGGGTATTCGGATGAATACCGGTACCAGGTACCCGTATTCATTGGAGCTGGGTTACCGCCCGCGGCCTGCGACGGGAGTGCGGACGACCGTCGCGGCTTTCATATGTTGGTGAAAATAATCGTCAATATGTAGATGTTCACTGAAGCGTTGCCAAGTCGTAGTGCGCAACGCAGGGGCAACCTGTCATACTGACGGTGAACAATCGCACGGTGCTTTCGGGAAGGGGCGCTTCGGCCAGCTGGCGTGGAGCGGTTTTTGCCGTGGGCGTTACTGGCTCGAGGACGCATGCTTCAACTGAAGGACATCTGCAAGTCGTATACGACGGGCAATTTTACCCAGCGGGCGCTGGACAACGTGTCCATCTCGTTTCGCGACAACGAATTCGTGGCCATTCTGGGACCATCGGGCTCGGGCAAGACCACCATGCTGAACATAATCGGCGGCCTGGACCACTACGATTCGGGCGACCTGATCATCGAAGGCATATCCACCAAGCAATACAAGGACCGCGATTGGGACACGTATCGCAACAACCGCATCGGCTTCGTGTTCCAAAGCTATAACCTCATTCCACACCAGACGGTACTGGCCAACGTGGAACTGGCGCTTACGCTTTCGGGCGTTTCGCGCGACGAGCGCCGGGAACGCGCCATCCAGGCCCTGCAGCGCGTGGGGCTGGGCGACCACGTGGACAAGAAGCCCTCGCAGATGTCGGGTGGCCAGATGCAGCGCGTGGCCATTGCGCGCGCTCTGATTAACGACCCCGAAATCCTGCTGGCCGACGAGCCCACGGGCGCGCTCGATTCGAAGACCAGCGTGCAGATTATGGACCTGCTCACCGAAATCGCCGACGACCGGCTGGTGGTCATGGTCACCCACAACCCCGAGCTGGCCGAACAATACGCCACGCGCATCGTGAACCTGGCCGATGGAACCATTCGTTCCGACACCGACCCGTACAACCCCACGACCGAAGAAGTGGCTGCTGCCAACGCCAAGCCATCGCGACGCACGCGCATGTCGTTCCTTACGGCGCTTTCGCTTTCCTTCAACAACCTCATGACCAAAAAGGGCCGCACCATCATGACGGCGGTGGCGGGATCCATCGGCATCATCGGCATTGCGGCCATCCTGGCATTGGCAAACGGCGTGAACAACTACATAAAGACGGTCGAGGAAGACACGCTGTCGGTGTATCCGTTGCAGATTATGTCCACGGGCTTCGACATGACGTCCATGTTCGTGGGCATGTCAGGTGCGGGCGACGACGAAGAGGGCGAAGGCGGAGAAGAAGGCACCGATGGCGGCAGCGAGCAGGCGCAGAGCCCCTTCGGCGGGTCGTCGGATGCGGCCGCCGCGGGCGAGAACGGCAAGCTGGAAGAATCGCGCATGATGACGCGCATGTTCGCGAGCATCGGCAACAACGACCTGGCTGCGCTGAAAGCCCATTTCGACAGCGGGGAATCGGGCATCGAGGAATACGCCAACAACATCTTCTACGAATATGCGGTAACCCCGCAGATCTTCGATGCGAACACGGAAAACGGCGTGCGCCAGATAAACCCCGACACATCGTTTTCGGCGCTCGGAATCAGTTCGAGCTCGTCTTCGAACAGCCTGATGTCGCTTTCCATGTCCACCGATATCTTCGCCGAGATGCCCGGCGACGACCAGGTTATTAAAGAGCAGTTCGAGGTGTTGCGCGGCCATTGGCCCGAACAGCCCAACGAATTGGTGCTGGTGCTGTCGCAGAGCGGGCGCATGAGCGATTTCACGTCGTACGTGCTGGGCCTGCGCGATCCCAACGAGCTGAAGGAAATGGTGCGCCAGTTCGCCGACGAGGAAAAGGTCGTGGCGCCCGACACCGAAATCGACATTACCTACGACGACGTCGTGGGCATGACGATGAAACTCGTCAATTCTGCCGACTACTACCGCTTCGACGAAGAGCACGGCGTGTGGCTGGACAAGACCGACGACAAGGAATACATGAAGGACCTGGTGAACCGCAGCGACGATGTGGTTATCGCCGGCATCGTGAAACCCCGCGAAGACGCACAGGCCGTGGCGCTTACCTCAGGAATCTATTACACGCCCGAATTGGTGGAGCGCATCGTGGGCCACGCGATGGATTCAAAGATCGTGCAAGAGCAGCTGGCCGACCCGAAACGCGACGTGTTCAGCGGCAAGACCTTCGACGAGGAAGCCGAGGAGGCAAGCGCCGACTTCGACATGAGCTCGCTGTTCACCATCGACGAGCAGGCCATCGCGGCGGCGTTCAAGTTCGATGCAAGTGCGCTGGACCTGTCGCACATGGACTTCTCGGGTATGGATTTCTCGGGCATCGATTTTTCCAGCTTCGATTTCTCGTCGGTGAACCTGCCGCCGCTGCAAGTGTCGGACGTGCTGAACAACGTGGACTTGCCGGCTGTGAACATGAACGACCTGGCCACGCTGTTCCCCGAACTGACCACGCCCGAAGCCATACGCACCATCGTCGGCAAGGTGAACGTGAAATACACCGATGGCGGTACGGCCATGAACAAGGCCATGTCCGACATCGTGCAGGGCTATCTGGCGGCGCTGACGGGCAATCCCACGCTAAGCCTGAGCGATTACCTGGGGCGCGACGACGTGCAGAAGAAGCTGCAGAAGGCCGGCACCACCATCGATACGGCCGACCTGCAAAAACAGCTGACCAAGGCCATTGCCGAACAGATGGACACCACGCCCAAGAAGCTGAACGGCGAAGTGGCCGACCGCATCGCGGCCTATTTCTCCGAGCAGATGGGCAGTGAACTGCAAAAGCAGCTGATGGAATCCATGCAGTCGTACATGACCAAGGTAATGGAATCGTTCATGGGCGGGGCCTCCAAGGCGCTGACCGAACAAATCGGCAAGGGCATGACGAAGTCGCTGGGCCAGTTGCAAAACGCGTTGCAGTCGTCGCTGGGCAATGCCTTCAACTTCGACACCGAGGCGTTTTCGAACGCGTTCCAGTTCAACATGAGCCAGGAGGAACTGGCCGAGCTGATGACATCGATGATGCGCGTGGAAGAGCACTCGTTCGACAACAACCTGAAGAAGCTGGGCTATGCCGATTTCGCGAAGCCGTCGGAGATATCCATCTACCCCAAGGATTTCGAGAGCAAAGAGCACGTCATCGAAATCCTGGATGCGTACAACGACAACATGCGCGCCGTCGACGAGGACAAGGTCATATCCTACACCGACCTGGTGGGCACGTTGATGAGCTCGGTCACGACCATCGTGAACATGATTTCGACGGTGCTCATCGCGTTCGTGGCCATTTCGCTTATCGTCTCGTCCATTATGATCGGGGTTATCACCTACATATCGGTGCTGGAGCGCCGCAAGGAAATCGGCATCCTGCGCTCCATCGGCGCGTCGAAGGGCGACGTGTCGCGCGTGTTCAACGCCGAGACCGTTATCGAGGGTCTGATCGCGGGCTTGCTCGGCGTGGGCGTGACGGCGCTCGGTTGCATACCTGCCAACATCATCGTGTACAACATCTTTGACGTGCCCGATGTGGCCCTGCTGCCCGTGGAAGCGGCCGGCATCCTCGTGCTGATAAGCGTGGTGCTTACGTTCGTCGCCGGCCTTATCCCTTCGAAATCGGCCAGCCGCAAGGACCCCGTGGAGGCCCTGCGCAGCGAATAACTGCGAACCGCGGTGAGACAACCTGGGATGAAATCGCGATAAGACAGCTTGGAAGACAGCTTGGGGCGATGGCCTAATAGGGTGCTGTTATGCCTTGTCGACCGAGGGCGCGCGTTCTGGCAGCGGGTTATTCCAGCTGGAACGTCGGCGGGGCATGATTCGGACGGCGCGGGGGCATAACAGGACCCTATTATGCCCTTCACCTTCCACGCACAGGGAATTGGCTCCGCGTAACCGCAGGCGGGAGCAGGGCCGCGCTTTCATCCGCGCCCGCGGGGGCATAACAGGACCCTATTATGCCCCCGCCTCCCAAGTCCGTGGGGCTGGACAGACAAGCAAATACCTGCAAAGTCGCGCTTAATGGGCCGTTAGTACGTGGCCAGGCTGAACCACCAGCCGTCGGTATAGCGCTTCAGCAGCTCTACGTTGGCGGCGCCGGCGGAGTTCAGGTTGCCGTTTCCGCTAGCACCCGGAGTGCGGTGGTACCAGCTGCAATGGTTGCTGAAATAGTCCGCCAAGCCGCCGTTCTTGAAGGCATAGCCGTTGGAGGCAGCAATTATCTCGTTCCAGGCAATGCAACGTTCGGCATCGGAAAGGGCCCGCACTTCGGCTTCCGACAAGCGCCGGTCGTTGGAATCGGGGAAGACGCGCTCGGACGTGCCCTGGCGATGAATGGTCGCCCTGCGCACCGAGCCGTCGGCACCGGTAATCGCGATGTCCACCGACGAAACTTGAGCCGCAGCTGCCGCTGCCGCCGCGGCAGCTTCTTCCGCGGCCTTCTTGGCAGTCTCGGCTTGCTGGCGGTATTCCTTCACGCGGTCCTTCGCGGCATCCAGGGTGTCGAACTCCACGCCGTTTTGCAACATTGCAACCGTTTCGGACGGCAGGTTGGCCACTTCCACGTTCGTTACGCGCTCGGGATCGGAGCCGTCGCCGATCTTGCCCTCGTAGATGGCAACGTGATCGCCGCTTATGGCCAGATAGTACTTTGCCGCCGCCTTGGCGGCGGTGCCACCCGCGCCACCGCCGCCGCCAGACGTGGCCGACACGAACACGACGATTATGGCGATAAGGCACGCTGCGGCTACTGCAACGTAGGGCAGCCACTTCGGGCGCTTGGCGCTGGGCTGCGACTGCGATGCAGGCAGGGCCGCCGTGGGCGCATTCTCGAAGGCGATGCGCTGGGTGGGCACGGCCTGTTCGCCATGAAGCATGGCCTTGAACGCCTCGGCGCTCTGCGGACGGTCGGCAGGATCCTTGGCAAGCGCGGCCATGACGGCAGGACGCAGGTCGGCGGGCAGGCCCGCGCTGGTGTTCGGCGGCAGCTCGGGTGCCGGCTCGTGCACGATGCGGTATATGAGCGTGGTGGAATCGGTGCCTTCGCCCGCACCGAAGGGGTTGAAGCCGGTCAGCATTTCGTAGGCCACCGTGCCGCACGAGAACAGGTCCGAGCGCTCGTCTACCGTGCGCCCCGTGGCCTGTTCGGGCGACATGTAGCCGGGCGTTCCCAGCACGGTGCCGAACATGGTGGCGCGCGTGGCGGCGCCGTCGTCCACATGCGCGATGCCGAAGTCGGCCAACTTCACGCGGCCCTCGGACGACACGAAGACGTTATCGGGCTTTATGTCGCGATGCACCACGCCCTTGCCGTGAGCATAACCCACGGCATCCAACAGCTGATCCATTACGTTCAGGGCGTCTTCCGGCGCAAGCGCGCCGCGTTCCAGCATGTCCGAAAGCGTGGCCCCGTCCACCAGCTCCATGACGATGGCCGGGCGCCCGTCGTACACGTCGGCTGCGAAGATGGTCACGATGTTCGGGTGGTTCAGCTTGGCCGCGGCCTTGCCCTCCTTCACGAAGCGCCGGCCCATTTCAGCAAGAACGTTCTCGTCCAGTCGCGGATCGAACAGCGGCTCTTTAATGGCCACTTCGCGTTCCAGGTTCGGGTCCCAAGCGCGCCACACGCGCGCCATGGCCCCCCGCCCCAATTCGCCACGCAACTCGTACGGACCAAGATGTTCTATCTGCCCAGACATACGCGTCCCTCGCTTCCAGCCTTACTTTCTCGCACCTGTGAATTTAACGTACGCATCGGGATAGCCGCGCTTTTTCGCCATGTCGCAAAGCTCGGCGGCTATCGATTCCGCCGCCGACGTTCCCACGCTCACCACATAGTAGGGATCGGAATTCAGATTGTTCCAATCGGTTGTCAGGAAAACATCGGCTGGCAATCCGGCGCCACGTGCCGCAACCATGTAGCGTTCCGCTTCTTCGTAAGTGCCGAACGCGCCTATCCACACGCCCCAGAACCCCTGCGAACTTACCGTTGCCGCACTCTCGGGAAGCTGGCGCTCGGCTGCAGCCGTGTCGGCCGCCTGCTGAGCTGCAGCTGCCTCTTCAGCAGCCTGCTGAGATTCTTGCGCCTCGCGCTTTGCCTGATCAGCCTCCATTGCCTGCTGAGCAGCCTTATCCTTTTCGACTTTAAGCTGCTCCACCCACGATTGCAGTTCCTTCGCACGGTCGATGGCGGCATCCAATGAATCGAATTCCATGCCCACGCTTAAATCGGACCGTATGCTGTCGGTCAGGTCGTCTGCGCGTATCTCGGTAACTCGCTCCGGATCCGACCCATCTCCGATTTTCCCGGCATATACCGCCACATAACCATCGGCATTCACCGCCAAAAAGTATTTGGAAGCTGCTGCAGGCGCAGCCGTCGTCGAAGGTTGAGAAGCGGACGATGGCGCAGATGAGCAGGCACCGAGCATCGGGATGCACAGGCAGGCAAGAGAAAGCAAGCCGACAAAAAGCGCACTTTTCATAGTCGCCCTAAGCGCTGATGCAGCACGACCGATGCCGGCCTTGCCGCCATTGGCCTCACGGCTCACGCGCGCCTCTTTCTCTAACGCCTTATTATGTCGGAACTGGGAAGCGTCCGTTTTCATTGGCCCTCCTCTTGGAGTTTGGGAGAGATGGGGGTGTTTGTTGTGGTGGGGTCGGACAGGGCGTCGGCGCGGATGGCCAGGGCTTCGATATCGTTTACTGCACCGCTGTTGGCAAGCGCGCCGAGGAAGGATGGGTACAGGTCCGGGTCCACGAGTTGGGACAGCCGCGAATCGAAGGCGCGCACGCCCGACTCGTAGTCGGCGCAGTCGGCGCGCAGGTCGGCCAGATAGTCGTTGGGCAACGTGCGATAGTCGAAATTGCGGCCGTGGTTCTCCGATGCGGCGCTTGCCTGCAGCTGGGCGCCCACGCGCAGTGCGGGAGCGGTGTCCAGGTACAGCGGCTCTTCGTCGAAGCTCTGGGCCACGCCAGATGCGTCCACGAACTTCAGCTCGGCGTCGGAAAGCGTGGCATACGACTGGTAGCCGCCGGCAGCGGGCGTCTGTGCATTTCCGCCAGCGCCAGATTCGGGGGCCTGCCCCGGCGCAGTTGGAGCGCCCGCGCTTGCATCCGCTCCCGTCGGGGCCGTTCCGTTTGCGGGGGCCCCGGAAGCAGCTGGCGCTGCGGGGGCAGCGCCGCTTGCGCCGCCCATAACACCTTCGCGGCCCGGCGCGGCGAAGAACAGGAACGCGATAACCGCCACCAACAACAGGGCAACGACGATAGGAACGATATAGGTAGCCGCCGGGCGCGACGAACGCGTGCGCCGGGCGCGCGACCCCTCCGATGCCACGTGCTTGGACGTGCGCCCACGTGCCGCCGCCGAATTCGCTGGCAGCACGCGCGTTCCACCTGCCGACATGCTGTCTGCCTGCTTGCTGCGGGCATGCCCCGCATGCGCTGCGCGTCCCGCCTGCGCTCGCACGGCCTGTGGGGGCAGCACCTGCGTGCGCGCAGCGTTCTGCACGGGCAGGGGCTGCGTGCCCTGGCGCGGCGCGCGCTGCGATTGGGCTTCCGCAGCCGCATGCTCGCCCCGGCTCGGCCGGTCCTTCTCCACAAACACCACGACTGCGGTGGAATTGTCGTCGGTGCCGTGCGAAACGGCTGCCTTCACGATGCGCCTGGCCGCATCCTCGGCACCGGCTGCAGCCTTCACGTACTTGCAAATGGCCGCCCCGTCCAGCACCGTGTACACGCCGTCGCTGCACATGACCAGCGCATCTCCGGGCATTAAGTCCACCTCGGTGGGATCGGGCTGGCCATCGGTGAACCCGAGGGCGCGCTCTATGCGGTTGCGCGCAGGATGGTTCTGCGCCTCTTCCTCGGTGATAAGGCCTTCGCTGAGCATGCGCCCCACCTGCGAGTGGTCTTGCGTAAGCTGCGTGGCCCGGCCATCGCGCACCAGATAGGCGCGACTGTCGCCCACATGCCCGATCCAGGCATGCCGAGGGCTTATGAAGGCGCCCACGAAGGTGGCGCCCATGCGCGCGTTGTTGCGATTGCGCGTTTCAACTTCTATGGCGTCGTGCGCGTTCTGCACGATTTCGGCAAGCGCGGCTTGCGCGTCCAAGTCCACCTGGTTGCCATCGGCCATGTCCAACAAATGGTGCAGATAGGATTCGGCGCTGGACACCGCCAGGCCGCTGGCAACGTCGCCGCCCTGATAACCGCCCATGCCGTCGCTTACCATGGCAAAGGCCACCACGCCGTTCGCAAACGAATTCACGTCCGAGAAATCGAAGGTGAAGAAGCTGTCCTCGTTCGCTTCCCGCGGCCCCGTGGCCGTGCAGCCGCCCAGATTCATCGTTTGCCGCTCTTCCTCGCGCCAGCGTCCACGGCGCCCACGCCCACGCGCGACTTGCGATTATGCAGCACGACCGTGCCAACCAGCGCCGCCACCAGCAGCACGCCCGTCGCTATAAGCAGGAACAGCGAGAAGTCCTGCTGCTCGCCAACGACCGGCTTGCCCAGAGGAATGCCCGGCAGCTTCACCGCGAACACATGGCGCGCGCCTTCGCCGCCGTTCAACTGCAGCTCGTAGGTGCCCGTCGGCGGATCGGAGTACTGCACGGACAGCAGCCCGTTTTCCTCCACGGAGCTATACTCGCCGCCATCCACCGTGGCGGTATCGCGCGTCAGCGTCAGCTGGGGCAACGCGCCTTGCGCCACCACGCCGATCTGGATGGCACTGGTGTGGTTGTCTATAAGCCCGATGCCCTGGCTTGCCTGCGCGCCGGCGGGCAGCTCTTCGTCCACCAGGCTCAGGGCAAGCGATGCGTAGTACGACTTCAGGAAATTCACCCGCAGGCTGTAGGTGTCGTCTGCCTGATAATACGTGCCGCCCGTGGCATCGGAAACGCTGCGCAGAAATCCCGCGTTCGATTCGCCGGCCTCGCCGAAGCCGACGGTGTCGATAACGATGCCGCGCCGCTGAGCCTCGGCCACCGGGCCTGCCAGCATCTGCGCATCGCGCATGCCCTGCGTGGCGGCGCCATCGGACAGCAGCAACACGTGCTTGTCGGCGCACAGGGGCGCGCCGGCCATATAGGAAAGTGCGCGTTCAAGCGCAAGGCCGATGTCGGTATCGCCGCGCGCCTGCATTCCGTCGATAGCCCCGTTCGACGACGCGTCGTAGCCCTGCGCAATTTCGGCTATGCGCACGTTGAAGCCATACACCGACACGTCCATCGGCGCCGATTGGGCAAGCTCGCTGCACGCACGCATGGCCTGCAGGTAATCCTTGGCCGCCAGCTTCGCGGCACCCAGCTTGTCCTCGTTCGGGCCGATCATATCCACCATCGAACCGGACAGGTCCAGCGCAAGCGTGTTGGAATTATGCGTGACCGGGGCCCCGTCGCCGAACCACGACAGATAGAACTCGCACAGCTGCGATTGCACTTCGCTCGAAAGCTCGTAGCTGGACATGCCCGACAAACGCTCTACCAGCTGGCCGTCCACTGCACGCTGCGGATAGTCGATGGAACTGGCGAAGGGCTTCCATTGCGTGGTCAGGTCCGCGGTCTGCGAAAGCGTCACGTTGGCCCGCGTGGTCATCACCTGGCTCGACACGGACGGCGGCAGCGAGAAATCGGCCGCCACGCCCGCGCCGTCGGTCATGCCGAAGGCCAGGTCGCCCACCGAACCGTTCACGATAAGCGATTTGTTCATGCGCGGCAACGACCCCGCGTTCAGCTTGGCCAGGTATTCGCTGTCCGGCTGCAGGTCCGCAACCGAAAGCCCCACCGTGTCGGCAATGGTTCCCCACAAATCCGATTCGGGATACAGCTTGATGCCGCTATAGCCGCTGTTGGGCGTGCCGCAGAAGGCCATGCCCACCAAGTCGGCGCGCATGCTCTGGGTGACCGGCGCCATGTCCTGCGCGTATTCGCGCAGCGGAAGGCCCGTGGCGCCCATGGCCACCACGAAGGTGCGCGGCTGGACCCCCGATTCGCGGATGCGGTCCAGCGCCCAGGCGATATCGCTGGACGACAGCACGCGGTGCTGCGGTGCGCCCAGCAGGAAGGTCGTCGGGGCCGGGTCCGTGCCGCCGGCTTCGGGCCACCACGGCGCATTGGGCGCGGTCTTCAGCAGCAGGCCGGTGTTTTCGGCCACCGTCTGGGTTTCCGCGCCGAGCCAATTCAGCACGGCGCGATCGTAGTCGCCAAGCCCTGCGTCGATGACGAGCACGCTCGGACGACGGTCGTCGCGCGCCAGGGCCTGCTGGGGCAACGCCAGCGAAAAGGCGCACGTTAGGGCGGCAAGGACCAGGATAAGAGCCGCGCACAGGCCGGAGAGCCGGCACGGCAGCGTTGCGCGATGCTGGTTCACAGGGGCCTCCAAACGCTAGATGGACTTGCCGAACACGAGGATGGTGTCGCCGATCTTTATGGTATCGCCGTTGGAAAGCACCTGCTGGCCGGTCATGCGCTGGCCGTTCAGGTACGTGCCGTTGGTGCTGCCCAAATCCAGCGCCGACCACTCCGACCCGTTATAGGAAAGCTTCAGATGCTTGCCCGACACCTTGCCGTCGTCCACCACGATGTAGCCCTTGGGATCGCGCCCGATAACCACATCGGCTTCGGGCAGGTCGTAGGTGGCTCCGCGATTCGCGCCCGCCTTCACGGTAAGGGTATCGCCCGTCTTGGGCGTGTCGATTATGGTTGCAGCCTGGGGCTTGCGGTCGATTATCGTCGCAGAAGACACTCCCGACCCCGCAGCTTGGGCCTTGCTGCCCAGGCTGGACGTGGCGGCCGCCGCCTGCGATGCGGCGTTGGCGCTGCGCGATGCCTCGTCCACCTTGCGTTCCAGGCTCGACATCTGGCTGTTGAAGGCCTGCACGAATTCCGTGGAAGGCTTCGCGCGTTGCAGCGTGCTTGCATAGATGACGATGGCCACGATGGACAGCACCACGCCGACCAGCGCGATGGCGGCGATGGGGATGCCGTAGCCCTGCACGAGCCACTTCACGTTCCAGTTAATCGGCCCGTCGTAGTACGGCGTGCCCGGCTCGGCGTTCAGCCGCACGAGCGTGGTAACGCCGTCGGCATTGCCCGTGAAGCGGTAGATGAAGGCCGGGATTACCGCGAAGAAGCCCACGATGGCCAGAATGCGCGGCACCAGGGCCTTCTGGTCTTTCTTCTTGGTAATGGAATCGAAGAAGATCCAGACGAGAATGGCCAGGGTGACAAGCAGGAACACGTACATGCCCCATTCGTACAGCCACGAGAAACCCGACTGGTTCAACAGCGAGTTCGCCACCCAGGCGCGATCGTAGTTCACCTCGACGTAGGTTACGCCACCGTTCATAGTTGCCCTCCTTGTTCACTTGCCAGCGCACGGACGCGCTTGAGCTACCTCTTTCCGGCCGCTTCGGCCGTTTTCCATTTCGACCGCTCGACCGGCTTATGCCGCCCCTTCTGCTGCGGCGGCCTCGTCGGACCCCGCGGCTCCGGCGGACCCCGCGGCTCCGGCAGGCCCCGCGGCTCCGGCAGGCCCCGCGGCCCCGGCGTTCGCCAGACTCTCGTCCACCGCGCTTGCAATGTTGCGCATGGCGGCGTTGGCTCCGTCCAGATAGAAGCCATCGCCGCCGCACAGGACCACGATTACATAGGGATGTTCGCCTTCCACGATGCCGCCGTCGTGGCGGGCGTTGGAAAGCGACCCCGTCTTGTGCGCGAACAGCACGTTGGAGCCCAGGCCAGCCGAGATGCCGCCCTCGTCCTGTTGCTGTTCCAGCGCCTGCAGCATGAGCTGGCTGGACGCCAGGTCCACGAAGCTGCCCTTATATATCATCTCCAGCAGCTTGGCGCAGTCGCTTGCCGATGTGTAATTGTCGATGCCGCGGGCCAGCGCGTCGGTGTCCATCATATAGCGGTTCAGCTCGGTGCCCACTAGGCCCAGCTTGCGCGCGTCGGCATTAACCGCCTCCATGCCGCCCACCGCATCGATAAGCACGTTGGCCGCCGTGTTGTCGCTTACGTCGATCATGCGGGAAACCAGCTCGCGATAGGTTACCTGCGCACCCGCGCCCAACCCGCCGAGCGTGCCGGTGCCGCCGACGATGTCGCTGGACTGCAGCGTGTACACGTCGTCCAAGCCAGGCATGGCGGGGTCGGTCTTCGATCCTTCGAGAAACGCGTGCGCGATTAGCAGCTTTATCATGCTTGCCGCGGGTAGGCTGAGGTTGCCCTGGTAATCGGCGCGCGTTGCCGTTGGCAGGTCCACTACGGCCGCGCCCACCGGCACGCCGCTCGCCTCGACGATTGCCTGCATGTCGGATTCCAGCAGCGCGGCAAGGGCGGGATCGCCCGTCGGGGCAGCGCTTATCGACTGCGACGATGCTGCCGACGAGGCAGACGTGTCGGTAACGGCCGACGAGGCCGACTCGGCAGATGGGCTGCTGCTTGCAGCGGATTCGCTCGCCGAGGACACGGGATGGCTTTGCAGGCATCCCGTCAGCATGCAGGCCGCCGCGCAGGCGAACACAACCATCGCAAGGGCCGTGCGCTTGCGCGCTGCGCCCGCCCGGGCTTTGCCGCCCGTTTTCTCCCGTGAAACGTACATGCGCCTAGGCCCCCTTCTCGTAGTCGGCCTTCAGCGCTTCCCACGCCTTGCGCGAATTCCGAATGGTGTCGGCGCTTACGCAGTAGCCTGCGCGCGCCCAACCGGGAGCGCCGAAGCAATCGGAATTCACCAGCAGCAGGTCGTGGGCCTTCGCGCGGTCGCAGAACGCCTGCGAATCGGGTTCGAGCGCCTTCACCCACAAATAGAACGCTCCGTCGGGCTGGATGTACTCGTAGCCCAAGTCGTCCATTATCTGCGTGAGCAGCGCGCGGTTCTCGGCATAGGCGTCGACGTTCGTGGGCTCGTCGATGCAGGTTTCGATTACCTGCTGGAACAGCACCGGCGCACAGATGAAGCCCAGGGCGCGCCCCGCCCCGCCCACGGCGGCGGCCACGTCGGCAGCGTTTTTCATGCGGTCGCTGGCGTACACGTAGCCGATGCGCTCGCCCGGCAGCGAAAGGCTCTTGGCCCACGAATAGCACACGATGGTGTCGCGGTAGTAGTTGGCCGTGAAGGGCACTTCCTTGCCATAGGTTATCTCGCGGTAGGGCTCGTCGCTTATCAGGTAGATGGTGCGGCCGTACTCGGCCTCCTTTTCCTCCAGCAGCGCGGCAAGGTCGCGGATGTTGTCTTCGGTGTAGATGCAGCCAACCGGGTTGTTCGGCGAATTCACCACCACCGCCGCCGTCTTGCGCGTAATGGCAGCGCGCAGGGCGTCGATGTCCAGCTGGAAATCGGTTTTGCGCATGGGCACTTCCACGCACGTGCACTGCGCCGATTCGATCATCACCTTGTATTCGGTGAAGTACGGCGCGTTCACGATAACCTCTTCGCCCGGCACCGTGACGGCGGCCGTGGTAATGTAGAGCGCGGCCGTGGCCCCGGCGGTCAGATACACCTGCTCGGGCGTGGCGGGAATGCCGAAGCGCTTGCGCAGGTTGTCGGCAACGGCCTTGCGCGCGCTGTACAGGCCAGCTGCCATGGAATAGCCGTGCAGCACCTCGGGCGGTTGTTCCAGCAGCTCTTCGATGCGCGCGCGCACCGCAGGCGGCGCGGGTATGGACGGATTGCCGATGGAAAGGTCGTACACGTTTTCCTCTCCGATTTCGGCCTTGCGCTGCAGGCCATAGGCATACTGCACGCGAATCGGGTTGGGCTGTCGGCCCAGGCCGAGCATTCTTTCGTTTATCACCCAGTCCTCCTTATTCGGGATCTTCGATGGCCTCGGGGCGCACGACCAGCACGTCGCAGTTCACATTGCGGATAAGGTGCGTGGAAACGCTGCCCACAAAAGCGTACTTTATATTGGACAAGCCGCGCACGCCACAGATGACCAAGTCGGGTTCGAAGGGTTCGATAAGCGCTTCGATAAGGCTTTCGGCCACGCGGCCGGCGCGCACCTTAACGTCCACAGACGGAATGCGCTCGTCGCCGCGGGCGCGCGTGAAATAGCGTCCCAGCTCGGCTTCGACGCGCTCCTGGCCATCTGCGCATAGCGCAGCGAAGTCGATGCCGCTGGCCTCGTAGGGAACCGAGTCGATAACGTGCCCGAACAGCACCTCGGCGTTGTTGTCGTGCGCGATGGAGAGGGCGCGACGAGCCACCGCCTCCTGCGTCGAAGCGCCATCGAGCGCGGCGAATATCCTTCTATAGCGAGCCATGAAAGCCTCCTTCTTCAATCTATTGCCCCATTGTAGCGCTTTGACCGCCCGCCAATGATACATTACCTCAGAGGCAATGTATCATTGGCGAACTCGCTGAATGCATCGAATATGATACAATACCTCAGAGGAATGCACCATTCGCCCATCGAGAAAGGCACGCCGATGCCGTACCCGCCACGAGCGCAGAGCGCAAGCGATGTGTACCACGTAATAACCTGGGGCGCGGGCCAGCTGGCCATTTTCGAAGACGACCAAGACCGCGGGCGCTTCATGAAGATCTTGCTCGAGCGGGCAGAGGCGCTCGGAATCGGCATTTGGGCATGGTGCCTGATGGGCAACCATGTGCATCTTTTGGTGCAAGGCCCCCTGAAAAAGGTATCGAACCTTCTTCAGGGCGCGAAATCCCAGTACGCACGCTACTTCAACAAGCGCCACGTACGCGAAGGGTCGCTGTTTCGGGGAAGGTACACGAGCGTGCCCATACAAACCGACGAACAGCTGGTCACCACCGTGAAATACATTCACCTGAACCCCGTGGAAGCCGGCGAGGGCTTGGAAAGCCGTTGGAGCAGCTATGTGGACTATTTCGACCGCAAGGACGTGGCTCCCGAAGGCAAGAAGCTACTCGGCGACCTGATGGGCGGCCCATCGGGCTTTGCGAAATCGCACGAGAACGCCGGCGGCGAGAAGCCCAAGCTTCCCAGAAGGCGCATCGGCGAGGACGAGGCGCTTCAGCTGGCGCAGGCCGTTCTGGCGCCCCTGGGGCTGGACGTGCGCAGCATCGGCGCTCTCGACAAGGCAGAGCGCGACGCGCACCTGGCGCGCCTGAAGGCCGCGGGCCTGTCGGTCAGGCAGATAAGTCGCTTCACCTCCATCGGCCAGAACATCGTTGCCCGCGCGTGAAGCGGCGGCGATGCAGCGCCTTCGAGGTAGCGCATCGCCCGCACTGCACCGCTGGCCTACATGCTGTTCAGACGCTCGGGAGATACCGCACGGTCGTCGTCGCTGCCTGCCGGGGCGGGCGGCTCCTCCAGCTTGGCGGCAACTACGCCGGGGTTCAGGGCGCGCTTGGCCTCCTTCACGGCGCGCTTCTTGTTCTTGCGCGCAGCGCCCGTGTCGTTGCCGGCCAGGCGCTCTTCCAGCCTGCCCACCAAATTGGCCAGCGGAATGGTCAGCACCAGGTAGAACACGGCCGCCACGATGTAGGGCGTAATCGAGCCCGTGGAAGCCACGATGGTCTTGGCGTACAGCACGATTTCCATTATGCCCACTGCGGCCAGCATGGACGTGTCCTTGTACAGCAAGATGAATTCGCTGGTCATCGTGGGCAGCACGCGGCGGATGGTCTGGGGGATGATGACGAACATCATCGTCTGCGCCCCCGTCATGCCCAGCGACCGCGCTGCCTCGAACTGGCCCTTGTTAATGGACTGGATGCCCGCGCGGAAAATTTCGCACTGATACGCCGCCGAATTCAGCGCCAGCACGATAACGCCCATGATGAAAGGCGGAATCTTTATACCCGCCAGGGGCAAGCCGAAAAACGCGATGTATATCTGCAGGAACACCGGCGTGCCGCGCACCACGTTCACGTACAGCGATCCCAGCGCGCGCAGGATGCGCAGCTTGGACATGCGCATGAACGAGAACATCAGGCCGACGGGAATGGCCAGCGGGAAGGCCACGAACACGATGGCTATGGCCATGAAGAAGCCGCCCAGCACCACCGGGAAGCTGGACACCAGGATGGGCGGGTTCAGGAACAGGCGCAGGAACTTGTTGGAATTCCACGCCTGCACCCAGGGCTGTTCTTCCAGATAGTTGGCCAACTGCTGGGTGGGCGAGGTAACGGCCACGGGAATGGCGTCGATGTCGTCGATGGCCTTCGTGGTGCCGTCGGCAAGCTCGTAGGTGCCCGTCAGCTCCATGTCGCCGCCGCCCACGGGGAAGACCACGCCGTATATCTCGATGCGGAAATAGCTGCCCGCGTCGGCGGGCTGCGCCAGCGTGCACACGGCCGATTGCCCTTCGGCTGCGAATTCGCATTCGGCATTCACGCGCGTCATCAGGTCTGCGCCTTGCAGGATGGTGAACCGAGCGTTTTCCACCTCGAAGCTGGTGCCCTCGGGAAACGAAAGCGAGATCGCCTTCACCGATTCGTCTTCGGCGGCTTGGCCTTCCCAGGTGATGCGCGTTTCCACGCCACCGTGCACCTCGCTGCCCGTCTCGCCGTTCGGGCGTGCCGTGCACGATGCGGTGCCCAGCGCGAATGCCGCGCCCGACAGGCTGCTCATGGCCACTGCCACGATAAGCGTTGCCGTAAGCAACAAGTCGACGGCGCGCCAGGCGCGCCTCTGCGATGAGTTCATGTGCTTCCCCGTCCTTCGAATACGACAAGCACCCATTATAAGGCAGCGAATACGGACGCGCGGGGAATCGAGATGGTCTGCATGGATTTCAGCCTGCGCGCCCTCGCGCTCGTTCTTGACGGCTGGCGCAGGCGCAGCATCGCCGACGAAGCGCCTCCGCCACTGACCGGGCCATGGGCGGCAACCACGGATGCTGGCTCCTGCCCCTGGCTTGCCCAGGAGGCCCGCCCCGGGCATGGGGATTCGGGCTTGGCTTCGGCTAACATTAGAATAATTTGAAGTTTGCGCCTGCAGAATCGCCCTCACCCCATGCCCGGGGCGGGCCTCCTG
>DMNP01000175.1:3935-5757 GCA_003452695.1 Eggerthellaceae bacterium | reverse complement strand
AGGGCGTTGCATGCTGCAGACGAGCGCATGTACGAGGACAAGAGCAGGTATTACGAACGTCATCCCGAGAAGAAGCGCTGAACGCAGCGTTTCGAAAGACGCTGTCAGGGCCATGGTCGGCGATGACGCATGCAAATGGCGCGACGCCCCCGCTTCTCGGTGGTGGCCTGCGACGGCGCCCTCTGATAGCATGATGCCATGAAAGCCAGTAGGGACATATTCCGCGCCATTCACGAGCGGAAATGGGTTTCGGTCGAATACCGCAACCGACAGGATGAAACTACGCGCTATTGGATGGGCGTGAACGATGTGGATCCGCGCCGCCGTCGGCTGAGCGTGCGGGGCATGCACCTGGGGACCTACGAGCTGGCGGACCTGAACATAAGCTTCGATTCCATCCTGCAGACCAGCGTGGTCGATGGTTCCTATTACCCCACGCCTTCTTCGCTCATACAGGACATCGCCGAAAACGAGGAGAGATACGCCAGCATTTTCGGCGTGGTTCCCAATTTGAAGGTGCTGGACTACCTGGCCGATTGCATAAAGCTGAACACTGCGCCCTATACGAAGCGCTATTCCCTGGTGGAACGCGTCGACGAAGACTCGTTCAAGTACGGAGCCGTGCCGCTCGACGACGCGCAGTTTCGCCGTGTGGTTGAAACAGCCCAGCGCAAGGCGCGCGACGAGGGCGATCCAAGCGTGCGAGCCCCGCGCTCGTTCCATCAAATCGGCCTGAACGTGCTGTCCGTGCACACTAACGCGGGCCTGTACGTGCTGGCGTACCGCCAGCTGCGCCTGGACGCCGAGAAACGCCAGCTGGTCATAGGGCGCAACACGGTGCTCTGCCGCGAATTCAAGGTGAAGACCGGACGCGTTGTCGAACAGCAATCCATCCGGCGTTTCCTGGAAGACGCCGAGCTGCATCTGCTGGAACATTTCGACGAGAACCGCGAGCTCGTGAAAGACCTTATCTCGGCGCGGTTGGCGGGCGGCGAGCTGGTGGACGACGAGCCGCATGTGCTGACCATAGCGCGCGACATCTCGCTCGACCCCACGGCCGAATACGACGAGATAAGCGCCATGTGCGAAGAGGGCAGCCCCACCGTGCCGATACAGGCGTTCTTCGGGAACCTGACCAAGCGTCCGCGGCGGCGCAAGGAATATCCGCTTGTGCTGTTGGACCAGCGCATCAACCTGGACCAGCTGCTTGCCGTGCACCAAGCCCTGAAATACCCGTTAACCTACGTGCAGGGACCACCGGGCACCGGCAAGACCACGACTATCGTGAACTTGCTGGTGAACGCCTTCTTCAACGACAAGACAATGCTGTTCGCGTCGTACAACAACCATCCGGTCGATGGCGTTTTCAAGGCCCTGCGCTCGTTTCGCTACGAAAACGAGCGCCTGCCGTTGCCCGTGCTGCGCTTGGGCGACAGGCGACGCGTGCTGGAGGCGCTGAACGATATGCGCGAGCTGTACCAGCGCGTGCGCGACGTGCCCGTCATGCATTCGGAACTGCAGATGACCCAGGCCCAGGAGCAGCAACGTGCGCGGCAGCTCGCCCAATTGCTGCGGGAGCACGAAGAGAACCTGGACCTGAAGGAACGGCGCGAGTGCATAGAGAAGCTTGCCGAGGAAAACGACGATTTCGCATTCGGCATGGATTTGCAGGGCAGACAGCTCGGCGCCATCGAAGAGCGCCTGCGCCATGCGCCTTCGGAGGATCAGACGCTTGCGCGCGCAATACAGCTAACCTGCACCGACGCGCAAGAAATCCTTCAACATTTGTACTACCAATCGGTGCGCTGCATCCAACGGCTCT
>DMNP01000175.1:627-3889 GCA_003452695.1 Eggerthellaceae bacterium | reverse complement strand
CCAACGGCTCGGCGAGTCGCGCAACGGCCAGTTGCGCGATATCGTCATGTCGTCTGCACCCGACGACGAGCGCATCGACAGCTTCAACGGCTACATCTCGCAAACCCGGAATCTGAAGGCCCTGTTGCGCATATTCCCCATTGTGGCCACCACCTGCATTTCGGCCCATCGCCTGGGGCAGCCCGACCGGTCGTTCGATCTGTGCGTTATCGACGAGGCCAGCCAATGCGACACTGCAAGCGCGCTCGTTCCCATCGTGCGGGCGCGTTCCCTCGTGCTCGTGGGCGACCCGCAACAGCTTTCGCCGGTCGTGGTCATCGACAAAGCCGACAATGCCGCGCTGCGTCGCACGTATCGAATTACCGACGAATACGACTTCGTGGAAAACTCCGCCTATAAGGCCTTCCTGGCCTGCGATGCCGTGAGCAACGAAATTCTTCTGCGAGATCACTATCGCTGCGACGAGGCCATCATCGGCTTCAACAACCGCAAGTACTACAACGGCAAGCTGGAAGTGAAAAGCGGCCGACGTTCCAGACGCGCCCTACGCTACGTGGGGCTGGAGGTCGACCCGTCCCCGACGAAGAACGTTGCGCCTTCCGAGGCGGATGCGGTGGTTGCCTACGTGGAAGACAATCCCGACAAGGCCATCGGAATCGTAACGCCATTTGCCAACCAGCGCGAATACCTGATGTCCGCCCTGAAACTGCACGGGCACGGCGATGTGCCATGCGGAACGGTGCACGCATTCCAGGGCGACGAACGCGAAGTCATCCTGTTCTCGCTGGCGCTGACCGACCGCACGACGCCCGCCACGTACGGGTGGCTGTGCAACAACCGCGAACTCATAAACGTTGCCACGTCGCGCGCTCGCGACGAGTTGGTCATCATCTCGTGCGACCGCGAACTCGAACGGTTGCACCGCAGCGTGGCAGGCCCCGACGATCTGTACGAGCTGGTGCAGTACGTGAAAACCGAAGGGGAATCATCGGTAACGCCGCGCGCTGCGGCATCGCGCGCCTTGGGGATAAAGCCCTTTTCCACCAAGACCGAAGCCGCGTTCCTGGAAAACCTGAACCATGCGCTTGGCAACATCTTCACCTCGGGTTTGCGCCACGACGTGGAACACGAAGTGCCTATAGCCAGCGTGTTCAACGAGAATCTGGCAAACGAGTACCTGTTCTACAGCGGGCGCTTCGATTTCGTGGTCTACGAGCTGCAGCCAAACGAGTCGAAGGTTCCGGTGCTTGCCATAGAGCTCGATGGCATGGAGCACCGATCCGACGAGGCCGTCGAGGCACGCGACCGCCAGAAGAACGAGATTTGCGCGCGCCATGGCATGCAGCTGATACGCGTGGAGAATTCCTACGCACGTCGCTACCACCACATAAAGGAAATCCTCGTCGACTTCTTTGCCGTGCAGATATAGGAAAGCCCCAAGCTCGTGCCGATATCCCGTACAATAGGCTCCGATGGCCGGCGCCAGCGGAGGCGCCGCCGTCAAGGGCCCTCGGCTGCAGCTTCACCTCTGGGCAGGGCTGCACCCGACGTCCTTCTAACAAGTTCTTCGGGGAAAGGAGAGAGGTTATGGCGAGCGAGCGCATATTCACCATGGCGGATGTGGCGGAATCGAGGGACGAGGTGGCGGTCAAGACGCTGTTTGCCGCCCACGAGCACACGAACAGCGTTGTCTGGTCGGTCAAGCCCGGCCAGGAAGTTGCCTGTCACAAGCACACGACTTCCGACGACATCTGGATCGTCCTGCAGGGGTCGGGGCTGTTCCATCCAGAGCCGGGCCAGGACGTGCGCGTGGGCGCGGGCCAGGTTATCGTGAATCCGGCAGGGACGTGCCATGGCCTGACCAACGATGGCGACGAGGACATCGTGTTCGTTGGCGTCATTGCCCCCGTGCCCTCCGATTTCGTCGCCCTGTAGCAACGGGAAGGCAAGGTGGCGGGATCGCCCGTCGAATCGCGATGTGCGGTGAAGGGAGAGTCCATGGCTTTCGAATATCTGAGCAACATGCCGCTTGAAGAGGCGCTGCGGGGCTATCTGCAACGGTTGGAGGACTGTGGCAGAGCACCTGTGGTCGAATTGGTTACCGTAGGCCAGGCTCTCGGCCGTGTGACGGCCGAGCCGCTGTATGCCGCCCTTTCGGCGCCGCATTACCACGCCTGCGCCATGGACGGCATCGCGCTTGCGGCGAGCAAGACATTTGGCGCCACGGCAACCACGCCCGTCGTCGTATCGCCCGACGATTATGTCGTGGTGGATACGGGCGATCCCTTGCCCGAAGGCTGCGATGCGGTCGTGATGATCGAAGACGTCGTGTATGCCGCGGAGGGCGACGAGCGAAGGCTGGGGTCGTGCCCGGTCACGTTGTACGCGTCAATCGCCCCGTGGGGCAACGTGCGCCAGATTGGCGAGGACATCTGCGCGGGCGAGATGCTGCTCACGTCCAATACGGTCGTGGGCCCCGCTGCCATGGGCGCGATGCTTGCCGCCGGCGTGCAGGAAGTGCCCGTTATCGCGCGTCCCAAGGTGGGCATCATACCCACGGGCGATGAAGTCGTTGCGCCCAGCGCGAATCCTCGGCCGGGCGACGTGATGGAATTCAATTCGACGATATTCTCGGGCATGGTGCGGCAGTGGGGCGCGCAGCCCGTCGTGTATCCCATCGTGAAGGACGAGCCCGACCTGGTGTGCACGGCCCTGCAGCGCGCCGTGGACGAATGCGACATCGTGCTTTTGAATGCGGGGTCGTCGGCCGGGCGCGACGACTATTCGGCGCAGGCGGTGGGGAAGGTGGGCGAGGTCTTCTGCCATGGCATTGCGATAAAGCCCGGCAAGCCCGCCATTTTGGGAAATGCGGGTCCCGTGGCCATCGTCGGCGTGCCCGGATATCCCGTAAGCGGCATCATCGTGGTCGAATCCATCGTGAAGCCGATAATCGAGCAGCTGATGGGCTGTGCCATGCAGCAAGGCGAAACGCTGGAGGCGACGCTTGCGCGTCCTTGCACGTCGTCGCTGAAATACGAGGAGTTCGTGCGCGTGCGCCTCGGCATGGTGCAGGGCCGGGCGGTGGCAACGCCGCTATCGCGCGGCGCCGGCGTGGTCACGTCGTTCGTGAAGGCCGACGGCATCCTGAACGTGCCGCAGAACAGCGAAGGCTACGAGGCGGGCCAGAGCGTGCGGGTGAACCTGCTGCGTCCCCGTGCAGAGATCGAGAACTCGCTTGTCGTCATCGGCAGCCACGACCCGC
>DMNP01000175.1:0-462 GCA_003452695.1 Eggerthellaceae bacterium | reverse complement strand
GAACCACTGCGGCGGCATCCACCTGTTGGATGAGGCGACGGGCGAATACAACGTTGCCTATTTGGAAAAGCATTTCCCCCGGGGAGGCGTGCGGCAAGTGGAATGCGTATACCGCCAGCAGGGCCTGATGGTGGCGCCAGGCAACCCGCTTAGCATCGAGTCGATGGCCGACCTGACGCGTAACGGCCTGCGCTACGTGAACCGCCAGAAGGGGTCGGGCACGCGCATCCTTGCGGACTACCTGTGCAAGCGCGACGGAATCGACTCCGCGAGCATATATGGCTACGACCACGAGGAATTCACGCATACCGCGGTTGCAGCGCTCGTGGAATCGGGTTCGGCCGATGCGGGTATGGGAATCTATTCGGCGGCCAAGATGTACGGGTTGGGCTTCGTGCCCGTGTGCGAGGAACAGTACGATTTGCTCATCGCCGATTACGCGTGGGACACGCCCATGGTGCG
>DMNP01000251.1 GCA_003452695.1 Eggerthellaceae bacterium | reverse complement strand
CTCGGAGCAGTCGCAGGCGCCGCCGTTCGCACAAGACCAACACGACGGAATCCGATCAAGGGGCATGATCATTCGCCCCGCCCCAACCCAAGGCCGCGGATAACGCGACTCGAAGCGAGGAAGGCTTATGAACATCGATTATGCGGCACTCACCGACCTGTACCAGCTGACCATGGCGCAGGGCTATCTGGACCACGGAATGGGCAGCACGCAGGCCTGCTTCCACATGTATTTCCGCAGCTATCCGTTCAAGGGCGGCTATGCCATAGCCTGCGGCATGGACCAGCTGGCCGACCTGGTCGAGAGCTACGGCTTTTCAGACGAGGACCTATCCTATCTGGCAGAGCTGCCGGCGCCCGGCGGCGGCAAGCTCTTCAGCGAACGCTTCCTGGATTACCTGGCCGATTTCCACCTGTCGGTGGACATCGATGCCGTGCACGAGGGCACGCCCGTGTTTCCCAACGAGCCGCTCGTGCGCGTAACCGGGCCCATCCTGGAATGCCAGCTTATCGAAACGCCCCTTTTGAACTGCGTGAACTTCGAAACGCTCGTGGCCACGAAGGCCGCGCGCGTCTGCCAGGCGGCCGAAGCGCCCGTGGCCGAGTTCGGATTGCGCCGGGCCCAGGGCGCGGCAGGCGGCGTGTGGGCCAGCCGCGCTGCAGTCGTCGGTGGCTGCGCGTCCACGTCCAACGTGCTGGCCGGGCGCATGTTCGGCTTACCCGTGTCGGGCACGCACGCGCATTCGTGGGTGATGTCGTTTCCCGACGAGCTGTCGGCGTTCCGCGCCTATGCGGAGTCCTTCCCGACCAACTGCGTGCTGCTGGTAGACACCTACGACGTGGAGCAGGGCATCCGAAACGCCATTACGGTGGGGTTGGAAATGCGCGCCCGCGGCCAGCGCCTGAGCGGCATCCGCATCGATTCGGGCGACCTTACCTGGCTTTCCAAGATGGCGCGCCGCATGCTGGACGAAGCCGGGCTTCACGACTGCGGCATCGTGCTTTCCAACGACTTGGACGAATACACCATACGTTCCATGCGCGAAGAGGGCGTGCAGGTTATGAGCTGGGGCGTCGGCACGAAACTGGCCTGCGCCTACGACCAGCCCACGCTCGGGGGCGTGTACAAGCTTTCCGCCACGCGCCCCGAAGGTGCCGATGAATGGACCGATCATATAAAGATAAGCGAATCGGTGCAGAAGCTGACGACGCCCGGCGTGCTGGACGTGCGCCGCTACTACCTGGACGACGGGCGCATCGCGGGCGACATGGTCTTCGACGTGAACGCGGCGGTGGGCGACGACGAGACGATCGTCGACCCCTACGACCCGCTGCGGCGCAAGAAGCTGGCGGGCAAGCGCTTCGAAACGCTGCTCCAGCCGTTGGCGCGCGCGGGGCAATGCGTGCTGGGCGCGCGCGAACGCAGCGCCATGGAGGCGCGCGAACGCACGAATGCGGGATTGCAGACGCTCGACGAATCGCAGAAGCGCCTGCTGAACCCGCACACCTATCCGGTTGGACTGGAGCGCGGGCTGTTCGACAGGCGCAGCGCGCTCGTGGCGAAGATGCGGGGCATCGACTAGCAGCGATCACGTTCGTGTCGCGCAAAATGCTAAGGGGGGGCAATGATTCGCATCGTAACGGACTCGACGGCTTCTATACCACGCGAAATGGCCGAGGAAGACGGCATCCAGGTGGTATCGCTGTACGTTCACTACAAAGGCAGGGAATACGAGGACGCCACCATGGACGTGGACGCCTTCTACGAGGACATACAGGACATGGCGCACGATCTGCCCACGTCCAGCCAGCCTTCGCAGGCGGTTCTCGAAAGCGTGTTCGAATCCGCGGCCGAAGCGGGCGACGAAGTGCTCGGCGTGTTCATGAGCTCGCGCATGTCGGGCACCCTGGACGGGGCACTGCGCGCGGCGCGCAGCGTCATGGCACGCCATGCGAACCTGCGCTTCCGCATCGTGGATTCCACGTCCAACAGCTTCGACGAGGCGTGGTCGGTCCTGGCGGGGGTTGCGGCGCGTGCGGCGGGTTGCACGCTCGACCAGTGCTGCGAACAGGTGGTGCGTTCCATAAAGTCCACGCGCTTCCTGTTCTGCCCCGAATCGCTGCGTTTCCTGAAAGCGGGCGGGCGCATCGGCAACGCCGCGGCGCTGCTCGGGTCGGTGATGAAGCTCTGCCCGATAATCACGGTCTCCGACGGCGAATCCAGCACGTTTGCGAAAGTGCGCACGCAGAAGAAGGCCCTGGCGGCCATCACCGAAAAGATGCGCGCCGACATAGGCGAATACGGCTTGAAGAACGCGGTCGTGCACTACATCGGCTCGTCGGCCCCCGCCCTGAAATGGGCGCGCGAGGCTATCGAGCCCCTGTGCGGACGCGAGGTGCCCGTCGTGCCCGTCAGCCCCTGCATCGGCACTCACGTGGGGCCGGCCGTGGGCGTGGCATACGAGTGCAATCATCCTATTCCGGGAAAACTCGGCGCGGCGTATCCGGCGTTGGTGTATGCTTCATAGCGAATTTTGAAACAGGCGCGCCGGCCGGGCCGTGTCCAGCGGCACGTGCACATTGGCTGAGCAACGACGAAGGGGTTTCCCTTGACTGACG
>DMNP01000210.1 GCA_003452695.1 Eggerthellaceae bacterium | reverse complement strand
CCCGACGAGCGCCTGGGCGAGATTGCCTGCGCCATCATCGAGCTTAAGGAAGGCCACGCGTGCTCCGAGGCCCAGATGCAGGACTTCTGCCTAGACTTGCCGCGCTACAAGCGCCCGCGCAAATACATCTTCGCCGAGGTGCCGCGCAACTCCACCGGCAAGATAGACAAGCCCGCCCTGCGCGAGCGCTACGGCGCGGCGCACCTGATAGCCCAGGAAATCGGCGAATAGATGCCAAATGGCAGCGGCCTCGCTCCCCATCGACCGGTGGTGGGCGGGGCCGCTGTGCTCGGGAACGCTGGGGCCCGCGCTTGGCGGCGCCTATCGGCGCTTTGCTACACGAAGCGGGTGAAGCCCTCGGTTTCCACGTCGAATAGGCCGCGGTACACGCGCAGGTAGCCGTCCAAGGTGTACCTGAAGGGATGGCAAGGCCAGCCGTTGCAGGCGCGTTCCCAGTTGCAGTTGCCCTGGCACAGGGGCAACAGGTTGCAGGCGCTGCATTGCGCATCGCGCGTGGCGTCGTGCGACACGTCCGCGAGCAGCCACGTGGCGGGGTCGTCGTGCAGGTTGAAGCGCACGTGCGCCGTGTCGCCCACCCAGCCATCGCAATTGTACACGTCGCCGAGCAGGTCGATTACGTAGTAATGGTTCGACTGCCCCCAGCAGAAACGCCCGGTGGGCTGCAGCATGCCATGCAGCTCTTCGACGGTATGCTCGTCGCGCAGGAACTGGTCCAGCCGCGCCTGTGCGAATTCCTGGTGCGTGAACAGGTCGAAGTCGGGTGCGGCAAAGGGCGCCTGGCCATAGAAGTGCCCATAGTCGCAGAGCTTGCCCGGATTCAGCCGAATGCCCTCTTCGGCCATCAGCTGGTCGCGCAGTCCGGGGTACAACGGCCAGGACACTTTGTCCACGTTCATGCCCGCATGAACGTCCACGCCGCGTTCGCGCAGCAGGCGTGCTGCGCGGATGTTCTTCTGGAATGAATTCGATCCGTCGGCGGCCACGCGCCTGCGGTTGTGCAGCTCTTCGGGGCCGTCGATAGTCAGGAAAACCGATCCGACGCGCACCCGCGCTATCAGGTCGGCAGCCGCTTCGTCGATGAGGTTCGCGTTCGAGAGCATGAGGGCCTCGTAGCGCACGCCGCGCTCGTCGCACCAGGCAATCAGGCGCTCGGACAACGCCTCCACCACGTCCAGCGCAAGCGAGGGATCGCCGCCGTACCATTGCACGAGCAGCCGCGTGAAGCCCAACGCATCGTGGCGCTGGGAAACGAAGGCGCAGATGGCATCCATCATGGGCTTGTCCATCTTGCCTTTCACCTGGTTGTGGCCCAGTTCGTAGCAATACGGGCAGCGGTAGTTGCACGCATAGGTGGGAACGATGCTCAGCGCCAGCGCCGAGGAATCGGTGCGTGCGGCTTCGAACGTGGCCCGCTGCAGTGCAAGTTCCTCGTCTGCGGAAAGCTCGGTGATGAAGCCGGCTTCGGCCAGCTGCCCCCATAGCTCCCCGTTGCCCGCGTTTGCACCCGTGCCGCCTGCTTCGGCGGCCGCCCCCGTGGTCCCGCGCGCGCCCGAGGCTGCGTCTTCGCTGGGCATTTCGGCTTCGAGCTGCGCGAACGTCGCATCGTCCAGCGCTGCGAACGCTCCGCTTGCCGTATGGAACAGCAGATGCTCGCCCTGTTCGCCCTCTGCCACAACCGTATACCTCGACCGTCTCATACGCCCCCCTCCTTCGCTTGCTTTCAGTATAGTGAATTGTCGGCGATAAGCTCAACCAGGCGGGTCGATCGGTGCTGGCCGGGCCGAGGCAGGCGATGCCGCTTTCGCCTTCATGAGAAATCCTCTTGTTCAATTTCAAAACATTTGCAATAATTTTGAACGTTTCACAGAATAAGGGCGGTCAGCTGCAAGGCGCACCGCGAAACACGGCAAGAGATTGGCAAACACATGGAGCTTATCGGCACGGTAGTGGTCTATATAATGATGGCTTGCATGGCGGCAGGCGCCATCGCATCGATGGTGAAGCCCGAAAGCGAGCTGGGCAAGCAGTTCATCGAAGGCCTGTATTCCATTGGGCCCATCTTCCTCTCGGTCGGCGGCATCTTCGCATCCATTCCCTACATATCGTGGTTCGTGGAAACGGTGTTCGGACCGGCATTCGGCCTTGTGGGTGCCGACCCCGCCTTGGCGTCTACCACCATCGTGGCCACGGACATGGGCGGCTATCAGACCGCCGACGCCATTTCCGCCACGCGCGAGAGCTGGATAATGGCCATGTACACCGGCTTCATGGCGGGCGCCACCATCGTGTATTCGCTGCCCATCGGCCTGCGCATGGTGGAAAAGCAAGACCACAAGTACCTGGCCCTTGGCATGATGTGCGGCTTCGTGTCCATTCCCTTCGGCGTGCTCGTGGCCTCCACGGTGACCATGCTGTCCAACCCGATGATTCGCGAGACCATATCCAACAACGCCGACGCCACCTACCAGATGGCGCTGACGGCGGGCACCATGGCCTCCAACCTCATTCCCATCACCATCATCTGCATCCTTATCGCCATTGGCCTGAAGTTCATTCCCAACGGCATGATAAAGGGCTTCACCGTGTTCGGACGTTTCATCGACTATGCCGCGCGCACGGTGCTGATGATCTCGATCATCGAGTACTTCACGGGGCTGTTCTCCACGCTGTTCGGCGGTTGGGGTTTCGAGCCGCTCGCGGCCTATGGCGTGTTCAATCCCGAAACGGGCATGTACGACGATGCCTATATCTCGCAATCGGTCGAAGTGGTGGCTTCCATCGGCATGATGTTGGCGGGCGCGTTCCCCATGGTGTATCTGATAAAGACCTATCTGGCCAAGCCACTTGGCGCCATAGGCCGCTTCTTCGGCTTGTCCGACTTGGCCGTTTCGGGCATTCTTGCCACCAGCGCCAACGCGCTGGCGCTGTTTCCCATGGTCCGCGACATGCAACCGCTCGACAAGGTGAAGGTGCTTGCCTATTGCGTGTGCGGCTCGTTCATAATCGGCGACCACCTGTCGTTCTGCGCCACCTACCAGCCAACGCTCATCGCGCCGCTGATGATCGGCAAATTCGTGGCCGCCATCTTGGCCGTCGTGTTCGTCCGCTGGCTGGCCAAGAAGAAGGCCCTCGAACTCGCCGCCGCCGACGAGGCGGCTGCTGGCGAGGCGGCCTCCGAAGAGCCCGCAGCTTAGCTTTCCGCGGAGGCAACCCCATCCATTAAGGCCGGGCCGAAGCCAAGCCCGAATCCCC
>DMNP01000261.1 GCA_003452695.1 Eggerthellaceae bacterium | reverse complement strand
TTGCGTTTAGAAATTCAACTTACCTACGTTCAGCAGCCGGGTTGCTTTTCGCGGCTGGGCCAAGAGTGCGGGCAGCCTGGCAGGCGACGACGGACTGGCCGTAGGAGAGGCAGCCGTCGTTGGGGGGCAGTGCGGCGTTCAGCGCCACGGTGAAGCCGGCGGCGCCAAGCTGGGCGGTCGCACGTTCCACCAGGTAGCGGTTCATGAAGCAGCCGCCCGAAAGCGTCACCAGGCGGATGCCGTACATGGCGCGCGCCAGTTCGCACACCTGCACGATGGCCCCGACCAGCGCATCGTGGAAACGGTGCGCTATCCGGCCAACCGGCACGCCAGCGGCCAGGTCGTCCAGGACGGCGCGCATGGTCTGCTCGGCATCTAGCAGCACGACGGACGTGTCGTGGGCGGTGCTCGCCTCGGTCGCGGAGTTCTTGGCGATGACCACGGCGTAGCGATCGGCAGATTCGCCCGCAACGTCATCGGCGGCAGGCGCGGGCGCGGATTCGCGGGCGGCATCCAGCAGAACGGCGGGCTCGCCTTCGTAGGTCGGGGCGGTGCAGACGCCCAGGATGGCGCTAACGGCGTCGAACAGGCGGCCGACCGACGAGGTGTACGGCGTGTTCAGGCCGCTTTCTATCATCTGCCCGCAGATGTCGGCCTCGCCGCCGAGCGCGTCAATTGCGGCCCGGGCGCCGGGATGGTCCAGCAGATCGTAGGCCCACAGCACGCCGTAGGCCATGCGCAGCGGATTCCTTATGGCCGCAGCGCCCCCCGGCATGGGAACGTAGGTGAAGTTGGCGAAGCGTTCGTAGTCGGCCTGGTTGGCCAGCAGCACCTCCCCGCCCCAGATGGCGCCGTCGGGCCCATAGCCCGTGCCGTCGAACGCTATGCCGATGGCCGGGCCGAACAGGCCGTGCTCGCCGAGCACCGACGCAATGTGGGCGTGATGGTGCTGCACCTGGACCAGGGACAGGCCATCGCGCGCCGCCCAATCGCGCGCATATTTCGACGCCACGTATTCGGGATGAAGATCGCAGGCTACGACCCGCGGGGCAAGGGCGAAGAGCCGCTGAAGGCGCGTGCGCGCTTCCATCCACGCTTCGAAAACGTCGGCATCTTCCATGTCGCCCACATGCTGCGACACGAACGCCTGGCCATCGCGTGCGAAGGCCAGCGTGTTCTTCTGCTCGGAACCCGCGGCAAACACGGTAGGGGCGGCTGCTTCGGCGGTCGCGCCCGCGGCGGGTGGATTGTCCGCACCCGTCGCGTTTGGCAGCGCCAGGGGCACGGGCGCATAGCCGCGTGCACGGCGGATGAACTGCAGGGCATCGTTGGGGTTGCCATGCTCGTCCACGCCGGGCAGGGCGACAACGCGCACGACCGAGTCGTCGTAGCGCGAAAGGATGGGGCGATTGTTGCCGAGCACCGCGTCGGCAATGCCCGCGAACGTGGAA
Source organism: Eggerthellaceae bacterium (assembly GCA_003452695.1). Classification (GTDB taxonomy): domain Bacteria; phylum Actinomycetota; class Coriobacteriia; order Coriobacteriales; family Eggerthellaceae; genus UBA9715. The sequence continues at coordinate 3,516 of DMNP01000261.1, read as the reverse complement.
AGAGCCCTGTCGTCGTCGGTGACGATGGGTTCGTCGTGCAAGTTTCCCGATGTCATGACCAGCATGTCGCGCCCGGTTGCCTGCCTGAAATCGTGCAGGAGCAGATGTTGCACCGGGGTGGAGGGCAGCATGACGCCCAACTCGGGCAACGCATCGGCCAGACCGCGCGCAATCGGCGCGTCGGGCAGCTTGCGCAGCAGCACGATGGGCCGCGCGGGCGACGCCATCAGCGCCTCTTCGGCGGGCGACACCGCGCACACGGCACGCGCAGCCTTCGCATCGGGCACCATCACGGCAAACGGCTTGCCATCGCGATGCTTGCGCCGACGCAGCTCGGCAATGGCCCGCTCGTTGGCCGCATCGCATGCCAAGTGGAATCCGCCGAGCCCCTTCACCGCCAGGATTTTGCCTTGCGCCAACATGCTCACCGCAGCTGCAAGGCAGGCATCCGAGGCCGTGCGGGCCTCCGCTTCACCCGAAGTGGCCGACTGCACCGAACCGGCGTCCGATGCATGGCCAGACGTCTCGCTGCCCAGCGGAACCGCCGGAATCGATGCCGACGAAGCATCTTCGCGCGCATCCCTGCAGCCCGCATCGACGCCGCTCCCCGACAGCCGCCAGAACGCTAGCTGCGGGCCGCACTCCCAGCACGCATCGGGCTGTGCATGGAAGCGCCGGTCGGCGGGGTCGGCGTATTCGCGCGCGCAGTCGTCGCACATGACGAAGCCCGCCATAGACGTGGCGGGGCGGTCGTAGGGCAGCTTGTCGATGATCGTGAAACGAGGCCCGCAGTTCGTGCAGTTTATGAACGGATAGCGGTAGCGCCGGTCGGCGGGATCGAACAGCTCGCGCAGGCAATCGTCGCACGTAGCCAAATCGGCGGACACCAGCGTGCCCTCGTCCGCTTCTTCGGTGCGCGATTCGCGAATTTCGAAGCGCGTGCAGTCCTGCAACGGCACTTCCCTCAGCTCCACTTCGCGCACCACGGCGGCGGAAGGCGGGTTGGTGTGCAGCTCGGTGACGAACTCGTCGAGCAGCGCGGTTTCGCCTTCGGCATGAATGAATACGCCATCCAGGTCGTTCAACACCCAGCCCGAAACAACATGGCGCCGCGCCAGGCGATATACGAACGGCCGAAAGCCCACGCCCTGCACGATGCCGCGCACGCGGATGTCCAATGCCTCTATCATGCGAATCGTCTCCTTCGAAAAGCTGCATGACGAGGAGCAGGCCCCGTGCAAGGAGCCTGCCCTCTGCGCGCAATGCGCACCTCGCCCGTGCGCTATAAGCTAGTCCAGATGCGCGATGGCCGAACGCACCAGGTCGGCGAAACGGCGCAGCGTTACAGTGGAATTGTCGGGCAGATGCAGGTGCAGGCAGCGGCGCCCGCGTTCGGCAAGCGTCAGGAAATCGCCCGTTGCCTGAGCTTTCGAAAGATGCCCCAGGCTGGTGGGCGGCACGCCCTGCACGGCAATGTCGTTCGGCTCGCCAGCCGATATCAGCAAGTACACGCCCGTGTCGGCCCCGCCCTTCTGCAACTGGCCGGTGGAATGCATGTAGCGCGGCCCGATTTCCAGGCACGACATCACGCCGCGGCGCAGCGCCACTTCGCGGCGGATAAATCCCAGCGCCTCGCGGCGGCCTTCGCCATCGAAGGGCAGAAACGCGTTCATGGCAAAGTAGTCGCCGGGCCGTATGGATGCGAACAGCGCGCGCAGGGCCGCCTTCACGTCGCGGGCGGCGGCACAGCAATCCGACGTGCGCACCTCCACGGTGCCGAGCGGCGTCGTGCCCTCGTCCACGAAATCGGGATCGGGCATGCCGGTCTCGAACAGGCCGAGCACCTTTGCCTTCACGGACGCCACATCCGGCTGGTCGAAGGGGCTTACCTGCATCAGATACCCCAGAAACGCAGTGGCGTATTCCCATATGACGAACTGCTCGGCCAGGCCCTCCACGTCTTCCACGCTGAAGGCGTAGAACGGCGTTGCAGGGTGGATGCACGCTACGGAACGCTCGAAGTCGTCGGCTTCGTCCCAGGTGTCCACAGCTGCACTGCATACGACGACCGCGCGATCGCCCCGGTCCTCTGCCAGCAGCAGCGGGTCGGTTTCCACCTGGGGCAGCACGCCCACGCCGCCCTTGCCCACGCTTTCGGCGATAAGCTGCTCTATCCACAGCCCCAGCGCGCGGGCGCGCTTCTCGGTTACGAAGGCGAACTTGTCGCGGCCGTCGCGCCAGTTGTCGTACAGGAAAGCCGCCAGTTGGATGGCCGGGTTGTCGGCGTCGTCCTGGCTGCACGCCTGCTCGGCCGCACGCCCGCGCGCCAGCAGCGCATCGATGTCGATGCCCGACACGGCCGCTGGGAACAGTCCGAAAACCGAAAGTGCCGAGAAGCGGCCGCCGACCGTGGGCTCGCCGAGCAGCACGCCGCCCCAACCCTCGTCTTCGGCCTGCGCGGCCAGCGCCGAACCCGGATCGGTAATGGCCACGAAGTGCTTGCACAGCTCGTCGGCGGGCAGCACCTGGGCGAACTCCGCGCGCAGGGCGCTGAACAACGTGCGCATCTCCAGCGTGCCGCCACTCTTGGACGACACGATGACCAGCGTCTTCGCCGGATCGATTTCGGCGAGCATCTTGCGCAGTCGCACGGGCGAATCGGAATCCAGCACGCGGAACGCAATGGGCGAGTCCTCTTTGTTGAACTTCGTCATGGTCATGGACGCCTGGGTGGAGCCGCCCTGGCCGATAAGGATCACGCTTTCCGTGCCCGCAGCGGCAAACTTCGCCGCAAGTTGCTTAATCTGGTCGACCGGACACGGTGGGTTGCTGGCCAGATCCGCCCAGCCCATGAACCCGGCAGAATACTCCTCGGCCTCCTTCGAGAACGAGTACAACGTGGCGTCCTTGGCGTGCACGCGGCTGGCCGCCTTAATCTGGACCAACTGGGAAATAGTTGCTTCGTTGTTCATGTGCCTTCCTTTCTATGCCCGCACGATTGCAGAGGCCAGTTCGGCTATCTGGGCGCGCGAATCGTCGTCGAGCGCGCTTTTCACGGTGACCACCGGCTCGATGTTTTCGATGCCCTTGCACGCCTCCATCTTCGCCTTCATGGCACGCGCCGCATTCGGGGCCCAGGTGCCGTTTTCCACGTAGGCCACGCGGCGGTTCTGGAAGGCATGGTCGGCCAGATGGTCGATGAATTCCTTCATGAAGGGGAACATGTCGGCGTTGTACGTAGTGCTGGCCAGCACCAGCGTGCCGTAGCGGAAGGCGTCCTCCACGGCCTCGGCCATGTCGTCGCGCGCCAAGTCCGTCACGGCCACCTTCGGGCATCCAGCCGCCAGCAGCTGCTTTTCCAGCAGCGCCACGGCTTCGCGCGTGTGCCCGTACACCGTGCAGTATGCAATGGCCACGCCTTCGCTTTCCACTTCGTAGGCCGCCCAGGTCTTGTACAGGCCCAGGTAGTAGTCCAGATTGCTGGTAAGCATCGGGCCGTGCAGGGGGCAGATGGCC
>DMNP01000265.1 GCA_003452695.1 Eggerthellaceae bacterium | reverse complement strand
GGCCCGGCCAGCGGCGGGGACGGGAAGGGGGATTCGGGCTTGGCTTCGGCTTTGCTTTGGCATTTAACAGGATTTGTGCCTGCAGAATCGCCCTCACCCCCCTCCCCGCCCCCGCCTCTGGCCGGGCCATGGGCAGCAACAAGCACGGCTTACTGTACAATAGGCGCGAAGTGAACGAGGGAGGTGCGCGTGATTTCCTTTTCGCCGCCCGACATAACGCAAGCGGAAATCGACGAGGTCGTCGACGCCCTGCAAAGCGGATGGATAACCACTGGGCCCAAGACCAAGCAGTTCGAAGGCGAGCTTGCTTCGTTCTGCGGAACGGAAGCGGTGGCCTGCCTGAGCTCTGCAACCGCAGCCCTTGAATGCGGCCTGAGATTGATGGGAATCGGCCCAGGAGACGAGGTTATAACGAGCGCCTATACGTACACGGCGTCGGCCTCGTGCATCTGCCATGTGGGGGCGAGCCCCGTGCTGTGCGACGTTGCCCCGGGTTCTTTCGAAATGGACTACGACCAGCTGGCAGGGCTTATATCCCCGCGCACCAAGGCCATTATCCCGGTCGACATTGCCGGGCGCATGGTGGACTACGACCGGCTGTACGATGTCGTGGAATCGGCCGCGAAGCTTTGGAGGCCCGCGAACGAATGCCAGGCGCGTTTCGACCGCGTGCCCGTTCTGGCCGATGCGGCGCATTCGCTTGGCGCTGTGCGCCATGGAGTGCAATCGGGCCAGGCCGCCGACCTTACGGCGTTTTCGTTCCATGCCGTGAAGAACCTGACCACTGCCGAAGGAGGCGCGCTGACCTGGCGCAAAGGCGCCTTGGATAACGAAGAGGCGTATCATGCGGTAATGCTGATGTCGCTTCACGGCCAGAGCAAGGACGCGCTTTCGAAGGACCGCGCCGGGTCGTGGGAATACGACATTGCCTTTCCAGGCTGGAAATGCAACATGACCGACATCCAGGCAGCCTTGGGCTTGGCGCAGCTGCGCCGCTATCCCGCCCTGCTGAAGCGGCGCCATCGCATAGTCGATAGCTATGCAGAAGGGCTGGCCGGCACGGGAGCTGTTCTGCTCGCGCATCACGAGGGCGACCCGCAAAACGACGGCTTCGCTTCGAGCGCGCACCTGATGCTCGTGCGACTTGAAGGCCGAAGCCGCGCGTTCCGCGACGCCCTGATAAAGCGCCTGGCACACGCCGGCGTGTCCTCGAACGTGCATTACAAGCCGCTGCCGATGCTCAGCGCCTATCGGGCCCTGGGCTTCGATATGGACGATTTCCCCAACGCGCGCGCTCAGTTTGAAAACGAGATTACCCTGCCCTTGCACACGCTGCTGACAGACGACGACGTGAAAACCGTCTGCGATGCGTTTCGCTCCTGCAAGGCCGACTTGGAATCGGAGGGCATGCGATGAGCATCTGCGGCAAGAAAGGTTCCAGCATAGCTGCCGGAGCTGTGCTGGCGCTGGCTGGAGCATCGGCGGGCGCGGCCATCGCAGAGGGCCTGCGCAGCAGAGCGGCGGAATCGTTCTACGAGCGCTTCGGCAAGCGGGCCTGCGATGTCGCAATCGGCTTGCTGGCGCTGCCCGTCGTGGGGGCGACCATTGCCGCCTGCGGCATTGCAGTGAAACTGGAGGATGGCGGCCCCGTGTTCTACAACGCACCGCGCGTTGGCCTGAACGGATGCGACTTCATCATGTTCAAGCTGCGATCGATGCGCGTGAACGCACCAGACCTGGTAATGGAGGACGGATCCACCTACAACGGCGCCGACGACCCGCGCATGACGCGCGTGGGAGCCTTCATGCGCAAGACCAGCTTGGACGAGATGCCGCAGTTCCTGAACGTGTTGCGCGGCGACATGAGCGTGGTGGGCCCGCGCCCCGACCTGCGTCGCGAAGTGGAGCTTTACCAGGGAGATGAAGCCCTGAAGCTAACCGTGAAGCCGGGCGTTACCGGCTATGCGGCCGTGTACGGGCGCAACTCGCTACCTTGGCACGACCGCCTGGCACTGGATGTGGAATACGTGCGCAATCGCAGCTTCGCGCTGGACGCGAAGGTGTTCCTGAAAACCTTCGCCACCGTGTTCGCCCAAGAGGGCATCTACGTAGAAGATGGCGATGATGCATCACATCGGAAGTAATACCTCGTCGCCCGCGGGATTCCATGGCACGCGGATTGCCTCTTACCAGAACTCGGTAACGGTGCGATAGCGGTCGTATTCGGCATCGGAGCCGACGAAGCGCGCGCAAATGCGCAGCTTCACGACGCCCTGCCGCTCGGGCAGGTACGCGATTTCGGTTGCGTTCGACCAGTCGCTGACCGCTTTCCAGTTGGCGGGGTCGGCAGCGTCGGCGTCGTTGTCCAGTTTCAGCATCACCCGATATTCCACCGGGCGCTCGGGGCTTGCAACCGCATGCCATTTCAGGTGCACGCCGTCGGGCTGCACGGACGACTCGGCGAACACTGCCGCGATGTAGTCCAGCTCGGCGTATTTCTGCTCGGGCGTCATGAACAGGTCGGCAACGTTTTCGCCTGCCATGTAGGCCTTCAGGAACTTGGCAAAAGAGCGCGAATACACCTGCGCGCCCTTCAGGTTGCAATGCCAGTTGTCGGCGAAATAATCGGGCTTCAGGTCGTACAGATCGTCTTCGGCCAGGTTGAAGTCGTATACCGGCTTGCCCATGTCGGCGAACAGGTCCTCGATGTACGAAATGGTCTCGAAGTACGTGGAATCGCGGTCGAACACGTCGTGGGATGGCAGGGGCGGCATGATGACCAGCAGGTCGATGCCGCGCTCGTCGCAGTAAGCGCATATTTCGCGTATCGTGCGCTCGCGGTCGGGGTCGAGCGTGGCCGTGTCCTCGATGGCTGCAGCGCCCGCCACTTCCTCTTCGTCTTCGGCCTTGTTCACCTGGCGCACGTTGCTGCCGTTCAAATCCATCGTGCCCTTGCGGGCGCCGTGTCCGAGACCGACGTAGTGCCAGCCTGATTCCAGGCGTTCGGCCATGGCCGCCACGTCCGCATGCTCCAGTTTGGCCTTCACGTTTTCGGCCAACGTGGGAATGCGCAGGCTGCGAATGGGATTCGACGCCCAGGGAAACGGGAAGTTCAGCGAATAGGCGCTCGTGGCGGCACCGTAGTGCCACAGGAACTCGTTGGTCACGGCAAACGTTTCGAGCGGCGTGGCGTACAGGCTGCGATTGTGCATGTAGGCGCTGCCGGGATTGGGCGGCGTGCTGCTGGTAAGCGAGTTGAAGGACAGCCCCAATATGGCCCGCGTAATGTGATGATCCTCGTAGGCCGTGCGTATGCCCACGAATGATTCCTCGATGGATTGGCTCGGAGACGCCAGGTTGTACGACTTTATCCCGCAGGCCTTGTTGATGACGGCGGGGTCGATGCCGTATTCCACGCACGAGGTGCCGACGAGGATGGTGTCCAGGCTCTTCTGCTTCTCGTAGTCTTGCCAAGCCAGCTGGCTTCGCGACCCGTACGGTTCCAGCACGAAGGTGAGCAGTGCGTTCATAAGGGCAAAGAAGGCAATGGCAACAAGCACCTTCGCAACGATTTTCAGGCGACGCGTGGCATTAGAAGTTGGCATACAGGAACACCCCGCTCGTCTTCGTTATGACGACGCCCGCAATGACCAGCACACCCAAGAAGGTGTACAGCAGCAAGCGCACCACCAGCGGAAGCGCCAGCACGCGCGCCCGCACGTCCACCCCCCGTTCGCGCTGGATGCTTACGATGAAGACGATAACGCCCGCGATGGCGGCGAGCGTCTGCAGCACCCAGCCGTGCAAGATGGAATAAGTCTGGAACCACGTGCCGAAATCGGCCAGGTTGAAATTGAAGATGGTGTTGTAGAACCCCTGCAGGCAATCGCCGAAATCCGACAGGCGGTCGAAGTAGCGCCCGATGTTCACCAGGAAGAAGGTGCGCAAGATGGCGAACAGGTGGTATCCGCGACCCTCCACGTTTATGTGCAGTTTGTTTCCGAGTGCCACGAACAGCGGTTTCATCATGTCGCCCGCCGCTATGATAACGCCGTTGTACAAACCCCACAGCACGTAATGCGTCTCGGCGCCGTGCCACAGGCCCACCAGCAGGAAGACCACGACGTTGCCGATGCAAGCCGAAAGCGTGCGGCCCACATGCTTGCCCAGATGAGCCGTGCCCCACTTGTTCAGCTTCAGGAGCGACGGGCGCACCGCCAGCGGATAAAACACGTAGTCGCGCATCCACGCGCCAAGCGACATGTGCCAGCGCCGCCAGAAATCGGAAAGCGACACCGAGAAATACGGCTGGTTGAAGTTCGGTGCCATGCGGATGCCGAACAGCTCGGAAACGCCGCGCACGATGTCGATGCCGCCCGAGAAATCGCCGTATTGCTGGAAGGTGTAGAGCAGGATGCCGAAAGCCACGACCGAACCCGGCGTGCCCACGCTCATGTTGTCGAGCGCCACCGATATGGTGGATACCAGCGTGTCGGCCATGACGTATTTCTTCAGCAAGCCGAACAGGATGAGCAAAAGCGCCCTGCGCGTTTCCTGCATATCGAAGCTGTGGCGTTCGTACAGCTGCGCCGCCATGTCGTCGAAGCGGTTGATGGGGCCCTGGATGAGCTGCGGGAACCACGACACGAACAACAGATATCTGGCATAGTTGCGCTCGGGCGCGTACTTGCCGTTGTACAAGTCGATGGTGTATCCGATGGATTGGAACGTGTAGAACGATATGCCGAGCGGAAGCAGCAGGTGCGACGCCAGGAACGTGGCGTCGGCGCCGAAGCCGGCCAGAAGCGTGTTCCAGTACTTTATGTAGCCGAGCACGCCGAAGTTCACGAGCATGACTGCCAGCAGCACCAGCCATTTCCGGTGCTTGAAGCGGGCCTTTATGGCCTTTTTCTCCGCGCGGTCGGCCGCAGTCGCGCGCGCTTTATCGCAACGCGCGTCTATGCGCGCGAACGCCAGCCCCACGAGCCAGGTGGACACGGACGTGAGCACAATGAAGAACAGATTCTGCCAGCCCGCGAACAGGTAGAACCCCAAGCTGCCGGCAAGCAGCACCACCCATTGCCCGCGCTTGGCAAAGCGTCCCACGGCGTAGTAGAGCGCCATGAGCGCCGCTACGAACACCACGAATTGCAACGAATAGAACTGCATCCAACCTGTGCTTCCACGAGCGAAGCACGGCCCCTGCCGCGCCATTCGCCCTTGTCATCGATTTAGCCCACCTATTCTACAAGGTCGCAGCCGCCACCCGCCACGTTCGCCTCATTGCGACCAAATATTCACATGGATTGCTGCTCGCGGGCCTGCGATGCGAGGCGGGCCGCGTGCAGCGACCTGCGGCGTTACTGGCCGCAGGTCGGCCACGGCGCCTGGCAGCGGAAGGGGATTCGGGCTTGGCTTCGGCTAACCTATGTGTGTATTCAATTCAGTGCCTGCAGAATCGCCCTCACCCCCTTCCGCTGCCAGGCACCGTGGCTGACCTGCGGCTAGTAACCTACGGCTTGGATAACAACGAAAAGGTTTCGCGATTCGTTCGCTTTGATGTGCCGCATCGTATAAAATTGCGGAAGTTTGAATTGATATTGAACATGGGGGCATGCATGCTGACGAAAAACCAGTTTTTAGTCCTTGCCGACGCTGCGGTGCATGGAAGGTCGCCGCAACGCACGATAGCGATGAGAGCAGGCGTATCGCTTGGCACCATCAACACAGCCACGCGGGCGCTCAGGAAATCCGGCGCCCTCGACACCGATGGCCGCATTACGGAAACGGGTCGCGACATGCTCGAGCCCTATAAGGTGCGCAATGCCGTTATCATGGCAGCTGGCTTGTCGACACGCTTCGCGCCCATTTCCTACGAGCAGCCCAAGGGCCTTTTGCGCGTGCGTGGGGAAGTGCTCATCGAACGGCAAATCCGTCAGCTGAAAGAAGCCGGAATCGACGACATAACGGTCGTGGTGGGCTATATGAAGGAGCGCTTCTTCTATTTGGAGGACATGTTCGGCGTGAGGATTCGCGTGAACGAGGAGTATGCGCACCGCAACAACAATTCCACGCTCATGCTGGTGCGCGAGCAGCTCGGCAACACCTATATCTGCTCGTCTGACAACTATTTCACGGAAAACGTCTTCGACCCGTACGTATACCAATCCTTTTATTCGGCAGCATACTTTGCGGGCAAGACCGACGAATACCTGCTGGAAACAGGGCCTGGCAAGCGAATTACGGGCGTTACCATCGGCGGATCGGACGCATTCGGCATGCTCGGCCATGCGTATTTCGACGACTCATATGCCAAGACGTTTCGGCGCATCTTGGAAGAAGAGTACGATCGGCCCGGAACGGCGACCAAACTCTGGGAGGACATCTACATCGAGCACCTGCCCGAGCTGCCAATGGTCATGCGCACCTATGGCGAAGGGGTCATCCACGAATTCGACTCGCTCGACGAGCTGGCAACGTTCGATCCTGCGTTCATCGAAAACGTGGATTCGTCCATCCTGGACAACATATGCAAGACGCTGCACGTCGAACGCGCCGACATCAGCGGAATCGAGCCCATTAGCCAGGGCCTGACAAACCTATCCTTCAAATTCGAAGCCGCAGGTCGCGACTACGTCTACCGCCATCCCGGCGCCGGCACCGACGCCATCATAAACCGCGAAGCAGAGGCCTTTTCGCAAGAGGTTGCCCGCAAACTCGGGCTGGACGACACGTTCATCTTCGAGGACGCGCAAGAGGGCTGGAAGATATCGTATTACTTGCACGATTGCTCCGAGCTCGATTACCATGACTGGGACCAGGTGCGCGAATCGCTGCACATGGTGCGCACGTTGCACCAGAGCAGCTACCGCTCGAAATGGAACTTCGACGTGTACGAGAAGGCAAAGGAGATTGTCGCCCTTATAGACGAGCGCCATCGCGCGTCGTTCGACGACTTCAAGACGCTGTTCGACCTCATCGACGGGCTGGCTGCGCACGTGGCATCCGACGGCACACCGCAATGCCTTTGCCACAACGATTTCTACAGCCCGAACCTGCTCGTCTCACAGGGCAAGATGTACCTCATAGATTGGGAGTATTCGGGCATGTCCGACTATGCCAGCGACTTGGGCACCTACATTTGCTGCAGCGATTACACGTACGACGAGGCCTGCGCCGTGCTCGCCGAGTACTTCCAGCGCGACCCGACCCCGGCTGAGCTGGCTCATTGCATGTCCTACATTGCCATCTCCAGCTACTACTGGTTCGTCTGGGCGTTGTACAAAGACGCCTGCGGCGCACCTGTCGGCGAGTGGCTGTATCTGTGGTACAAGAACGCGAAGCTGTTCGGCTACAAGGCACGCGAAATCATCGACGCGCAAAGCGGCTAAACGAACGGCTGCAGGACAGCGAGACGACGTCCGCAAGGTTGCAGCCCACGGCCCCGCGCGTTGGCGGGGCCGTGGGCAGTATCCCCGCAAGCTGAAATGAACGGGGATGTGCCTTCTTATACGTCTTGGCGTACCAGGTAGTCATGCCAGAATTCGAGGGAAGTCATATCGCCTATCCTGTCGCGATAGCTCTGGGCGACCTCGGCGCCGCGCGCACGGTATTCGCGCATGAGCCGGCGATAGCGCGCCACGAGGCTCTTGTAGCGAGCGCGGTCGATGGTGCGGATTGCCCCCTGCTTGCCATCGAGGCTCATGGCTACTAGATGCTTGCGCATGGCCGTCTTGCGCCACGGTGTATGGCATTCCCCCGCTCCCGGGGCAAGCATGCCCGGCGTTTCGCTGAGCAGGAAATCTGGCAGGTAATGGCGGTCGTGAGGCAGCGTGTTCGCAATCTTTTGCCACAGGGGCGTGTGCTCGCCGCTTTCCAGCCAATCCAGATTTATCTCGAGCTTGCCCATGATGTCCGGGTCCAAGTCGCCGATTGGTTTGAACTGCTCTGCCTTGGCGCTGTTTGCCTTCACCGTTGCAATGGCGTTGACTTGCATCAGGAACTCCGGGCCTTTCAGGTAATCCTCCAGCCCATCCAGCCACAGGTCTGCCGCAGCGTAATCCATCGTGCGCAGATAGTAGCGAAACATGCGCCAGAACTGCAGTTGCTGCATGCGCTCGTCGCTTGCACCGTGCAGCGCCTGGACGATGGTCATGTTGCGCGCATACTGATAGCACACGATAGCCGCATTGAATCGCCCGGTGAACTGCGCATGCCACACGCAGATGCCGTTCATGGTCATGTAGGGAGCCCTGCAGCGCAGGCCGTATTCCACGTCGTCGCAGCGTATGAAGAAGGGCATCGGCAGCCCCGCCTGACGAACGAGCTCGACCGGAATGCAGCTGAACCACCATGCGCCATAGGTGTTCTCCACCTCGACGTCGATAAGCTCGTTGCGCACCATATTCGCCTGTTCACGCATGTCGAACGTCGGCTTCACCTTCTGGTAGCCGCCGATGCGCCTTACAAACGCAATGTCCTCGAACTGCACCGAAGGGTGTTCCAGCTGCAGCATGGCGCCGTTCACGCATGCCTGCTCGTATGCAGGCGTAACCAGCGAAAGCAAGGCATGAAGCCGCCTGAAGCTTTCCACCTGCATGCGCACATCGTCGTCCATGAGCACGACGTGCGTGAAGGCGCGGTCGGATTCCAACGCCACCATCATGCCGCGCGCGAAGCCGCCCGCACCGCCCACGTTCGGGTTGGGGATGATGGTCACGCCATTGCCAGACAGCGAATCTGCGTCCAGCGTGCGCCCGTTGTCGACGACGAACATGTGGAAATCCCGCGCCAAATCCTCGTCACCCTCCAAGATGCCCGCGCGTATGCGCGCGATGTTGGGGACGATGAATTCTTCTTTGCGAAACGTGGTGGTGCACAGCGCCAGGCAAACGGGTCGAACGGTGCGCTCGCCTAGCTCCGTGAAGTAATAGGCGCTGCGCACGCGAATGCAGCGGCCCGTAGACAGCGCGAAACCTGCAACTGCGCAATCGAGGGGCATTTCGATTTCATAGGCTTTGAAGTCCGGGCTCGCTTCGACGTCGAGGGCATACGGCACATCGTCTTCGAGCGCACCCGTGTCCGACTCGCGCAAAGCCCGCACCGCAATCGTACCAGCAGCACCTGCCAGCTCGATATGCAGCTTAATGTTGTCGATTGCCGTGTAGCGCTTCCATTTCACGACCGACACGCTGTTGAAATACGTCGCGAAGTCCACCGTGCCCGACACGCGCAGCGATCCTTCCTGCACATCGTACGAGCATGCGGAACCGGCCTGTTCGATATACAAAAGCTCCGTATCGTCGGAAAGATAGTCCTCCGCCTGAAGCAGCACGCTTGCCAGTTTCACTCGTTGCATCCGAATCTCCCATCTTGCCAGCCAACGCATTCGCCCTTGCGCCGGCATCTGCCTTTTCCGTAAATCCACCTCGAACACCGCAGCCCTCGCTCAGGACCGCGCCCTGCCATCCACGGGGAATTCGATTTCCGGACGGAAGCGCAGACCCTCGATGTTACTCGACACTATGATGCCCACCTTTTTCAGCTTATCGCCATCCGAATGCAGCAACACGCGCCCGATATGGCTTGCCGCGCGCGCTGCGAGAAACGCCCAGCCAAACAAACCCTCTCCTCGATACAGCACGACGTCGTTGCGGTAGATAAGTCTATAGCGGTCGATTCGCTCGGGGACATCGTCCACGATGGTGCCGGCGCCGTTGTTCGCGGACGCATGTGTGACCACGCTGCCGCCCACAACGAAACAATCGTAGCAGCGCGATATCCTTCGCGTGAACTCCCAATCGTCTGTCCAGATGAAGAAGTCTTTTATCGGAAGGCCCACGGCGCGAATTACGCGGCAGGGCACGAACAGGCTGACAAACGAGGCCAGCGTGCACGGCTGCAAATCGATGTCGAAATCGCGGATATCGCGCGTCAGCGGATGGCGCTGCACGTTCATCTTGCAGATTTCGCCATCGGTCCAACGAACGACACTTGACAAGAAGCCGTAATCGCCCTGAAGTCCGTAGTCGGCGTCGACAAGCGCCTGCAGGGCATCGGCGCGGGGAAGGCAATCGTCGTCCATCACCCAGCAGAATTCGAAGCCCATCTCCACGGCCAGCCGCATGCCGTAGTTGAAGCCTCCTGCACCGCCCAGGTTCTCGCCCGTGTTGCGGTAGACCACCGCCCCTTCCGCAACCAAATCTGCCAGCGCCTCGCGCGTTCCATCGGTGCTCGCATTGTCGACGATGATAATGGCCAGCGCCTCTTCGGCGGAACAGGGCGCGCCCGTGCCCGGCCCGCGCACGATGCGCTGCGCGCGCAAGCATTCGATGCACTGCATCAACAGGTTCTTTCGGTTATAGGTGACAACCACTGCGGCAATGGATTGTTTTGGCACGTGCGAGCCTCCTGCGTTTCCTTGTCCCAAATCGGCTAGCATCCCTTCAGCAGCTCGACGACCTTCCGGTACGGGGCAACCAAAGCCTCGCCCAGCTTATAGGCCCTCGAATTCAGAATGTTATAGGCAAAATACCACTGCATCGATTCCACGAGCCATGCCTTCAGCTGTTCCAAACCGTTTTGATGCGCGATGACGAGCAGCTCGACGATGGACTCTTTGGCATCTTCGAACGCCTGGTCGGTCAGCTTCGCGGGCTTGTAGTTTATCCGATAGCAATACACGGGCTCGGGTATGGCATAGAAACGGCCGGCCGCCAACATGGCCTTCACAAAGAACAGCGGGTCCTCGTAGCAAGTGAGCGCTGGGAAACGAATGTTGTTGTCGCGTAGCAGGCTGGTTTTGTAAATGAAGCGCGTGTATCCCAGATCGCCTTGCCAATCCCGGTAGTCGATGAAGCCCTCCCCGGCAAAATGGTACAGCGACAAATGCCCGGCATCGCGATAATCGGTACGAAGGGCTCCCGTCGTCGAATCGTATTCGGCCATCTGCCCACCTGCGATGAGGGCCCCGTGTTCGACCGCGGCCCGGTACAGGCGCTCCACCGTCGTATCAGACGGATACCAATCATCGGCATCCATGAACAGCACGTATTCGCTGCGCGCAGCGTCCAGGCCATGGTTGCGCGCCGCAGACGCGCCCTCGTTGCGCTGCAGGGACACGACGACGAAACGATCGTCCCCCTCGGCAAAAGCACGGCAAATGGCCAAGCTGTCGTCGGTGGACGCATCGTCTATGCAGATAATTTCAATATCGCGCAACGTCTGGCGCTCGATGCTGGCCAGGCATTCGGCAACATAGCGACCCGTATCGTGAACGGGAACAATGATGGACACAAGCGGCATGCGCACCTCCATCTCGCGCAATCGACCCTCGGGCAATTCGGGCTACATGTTGCGATAGGCTTCGCAGACCTCGTTCACGTCGCCGATCATGCGCATATGGCCCTTCTCTATCCATACGGCCCTGTCGCAAACGCGCTCGACTTGGTCGATGCTATGCGAAACGAACAGCAGCGTCGTTCCGAACTCGTCCACGAGCTCGTTGATGCGCGCCTCGCATTTTTCCTGGAACAGGAAATCGCCGACCGAAAGTGCCTCGTCAACGACGAGGATATCGGGCACCGTGGCCGTGGCCACCGAAAACGCCACACGCGCGACCATGCCCGACGAATAGTTCTTCATGGGCATATCCAAAAATTCGTGCACTCCCGCGAAATCGACGATGCTGTCGAAACGCTCGTCGATGAAATCCTTGTCGTACCCGAGCAACGCGCCGTTCAGATAGATGTTCTCGCGCGCCGTAAGATCCAAGTCGAAACCGGCGCCGAGCTCGATGAGCGGGGCTATCGTGCCGCCAATGGCCACGCGTCCTTTCGAGGGCTCCAACACGCCAGCGATAATTTTCAACAGCGTCGATTTGCCAGAGCCGTTTGTGCCCACGATGCCGTAGCGGTCTCCGCGGTTAACGACAAAGTCGATATCCTTCAGCGCCTCGAATGCCTTGAAGTGCAGCTGGCGTTTGGCAATGGCTATGAAGTATTCCTTTATATTGTTCAACTGCTCGGAAGCGATGTTGAACACCATGGTGACGTGGTTTATGACGATGATCGGTTCGCTCATGGTTGCCCTACACGTAAAGGATGAACTTGCTCTGCAGCTTGCGGAACACCAAGAAGCCCACGAGGAACGTGACCAGCGCCATGCCCAGGCAGAGAAGGCTTTCCACGCCGCCGGGGTTCGTGTTCCACATCATGATGCTGCGGAAGTAGGTTACGTAGTGATACATAGGGTTGAACCACATGGCCTGCTGAACGACATCCGGCAACACTTCCACGGGATAGAACAGCGGCGTAAAATACATCCAGGCTGTCATGAGCACGCCCCACAGATGCATCATGTCGCGGAAGAACACGGCCAGAGCCGAGATGAGCAACCCGAGGCCCATGGCGAAGATCGTCGTGACGACGACGATGAACGGCAAGGCCCAGATGGCATGGATAGAGGGCACCACGCGGAAAACGGCCATCACTACTGCTGCAGCTATGAGGGAAATGGCGAAGTTCACCAATTCGAACGACACTTTTTCCAGGGGGAAAATCATCTTGCTTATGCGAATCTTCTTTATGAGCGACTGGGCGGCGATAACCGACTCCAAGGCCCCGGTCGTGCCCCTGTTCATAAAATCGAACAATATGTTTCCCAAGATAAGGTAGAGCGGGAAGTTTTCAATCTGGAATTTAAAGGCGTAGGTGAAAACAATGGCCAAGATAACCATCATCAGCAACGGATTGAGCACGCTCCACAGCACGCCGAGCACGCTGCGACGGTACTTCAACTTGAAATCCTTCGACACGAGCGACTTCAGCACGAACCAGTTGTGCTTGATTTCGTTGCCCGATCGATTCTGCGTAACCTGCTTGTAGGCCGCATCGGTATCCACGGCGACATAGGCGCTCGAAACAACCGTGGTGTATTGCGTTTCTTCTGACATAACGCCATATTATACTTGAACAGGAAATCCAACGGGCAACTATACGAAAGATGCAGAAGCATCGGCGGAGTACGGGTATGAGTCCTTTTGTAGCAAATGTGTTGACGGTCGTGCGCGAACGTTTTGGGAGGGCGCGACAGAACACGCGCCCGTATATCGAGATTACGGGAGTGCATGCTGGAAGCGGTTCGTCCGCCGTGATGCGCATAGCGATATCGCAGCCCCTTGCCGACGACGCGCCCATCCTCGAGCCCCATTGCACAACGGGCCCGAGAACTGGCCAATGCAGGGTCATCCACCTTCACGGGATGGAACTGCTGCATCGCGGCTGGCGCCAGCGAATCGACGATTATTCCGTTGTGCTAAGCCGCGGGCCCGCAGACCTGACTATATCGCTCGTGGACGGCGAATCGGGCAGCACGGTGCTTAGGCAAGAATTCCCGGCACGACAAATAGATGCGCTGCTGCGCGAATTCCGCGCACAGTCGTGCAATGCCTACGACGACACGAATTACGCCGATTGGGCAAAGCGGCGCAATGCAACGCGCGCCATCGCCCAAGCCGAACAGGACGATACCTCGGATTCTCTGTTCAGCCTGGTCGTTCCCGTCGAAAGCGCAATAGGAGACCCGTTCTTCGACACGCTGGCTTCCATCGCGCAGCAACGCGGATGCCGTTGGGAGGCCATCGTCGCAGCATCCGAGGACGTGTACGACGAAGCGGCGGCCTTGGTGGCATCGCTTGGCGATGCGCGGGTGCGCATGGCAGGCTCCACAGCGCCGGCGCATCGCGCCCATATAATCGAAACAGGCCTGCGTGCAGCAGACGGCGATTTCGCTGCGGTCGTCATGCCCGGCGACACTCTGGACGCCCAGTGCCTGCTGCATATCAGCCAGTTTGCCGCAACGGGCAACTACGACTTCATATATTGTGACGAAGATTCCTGGGATGCCACGCGCAGGCGCGTGGAGCGACCCTTGTTCAAGCCAGACTGGAACCGAGATTTCCTGTATGCGCGCAATTACATCGGATCGTTCGCGTTCGCAAGCGCGGCATTGCTGCGCACGCTTGCACCAGGCTTCCTTTCAATCGACGACGCCTGGGATTACGAGCTGGCCTTGCGCGTCTCGGAAGAAGCGCACTCGATTGGGCACGTGCCCGAAGTGCTGTACCATCGCCGCGCGAAGGCCTCGAAAGCGCAGGTTCACGATGCGAATTGCGGGTCTCTCGACGCCCTCCGGGAACACTTTGCGCGGCGCGGATTGGCTGCCAAGGTAGAGCAGGACGACTTCGGCCTGTTCCACACGTGCTTCGAACCAGGCGACGACCATCCGCTCGTGAGCATCATTATCCCCAACAAGGACCATATCGGCTACCTTGCTCCCTGCCTGGATTCCATCGGGGAAAACGCAGGATACGATCGCTACGAAATCGTAATCGTCGAGAACAACAGCACCGATCTGAAAACGTTTGCGTTCTACGAGCACGCCACAACTCGCGACAAGCGGATTCGCGTCGTCTTTTTCGAAGGAGAGTTCAACTATTCGAAGGTTGTGAACTTCGGCGCCGGGCATGCCCGCGGAAACTTGCTGCTGCTCCTGAACAACGACACGCGGGCAATCACCCCCGGCTTCCTCCGCAAGATGGCCGGCTATTTCACGCGGCCCGAAGTGGGCGTGGTCGGGCCTCGATTGCTATATGAAGATGGATTAGTGCAGCATGCAGGCCTCTTCCTGTATGGCGACGGACGTCTGGGCTTCGCAAACCAGAATCTCCCCGCAGATGGATTCGGCTATTTGGGCAACTTGGCGGGCGCCTGGGACTGCCCTGCCGTTCTTGGCGCATGCCAGATGGTGCGCACAGCCACGTTCTGGCAGGCGGAGGGCTACTGCGAAGACCTTGCAATAACCTGCAATGACCTGGATTTCTGTTGGCGTGTAAGGGAGATGGGGCTCGAAGTGGCGTACACGCCAGACGTGCAGTTCGTGCATAACGAGTACGGTTCGCGAGGAAGCGACTTGGCCGACGAGGGCAGGAAAGCCCAATCGATTCGCGAAGGCGAACTACTCCGAAAACGCTGGCCGTTCCTCTTCGACCGAGGCGACTGCTTCATCAACCCCAACTTGGACCAGTCCAGCCCGTATTTCAGACTGGACCATGCCGATGCAGAGGAGATGCGCAACCGTGCCCAATAAGCAAATCATCGACGTGCAGCCGCAAAGCGTTGTCGTGCCCTGGGAAGATGGCCCACGAGTCTTCTTCACCTGCGACGTATCGCCGGAATGCGCCAACGAACCATCGTTTTGGGCCACCTGCGGCCAGAGAAGACGATTCCCCGTACCGGCACACGTGGTCGCACGGTCGTCGGACACACCGCGGCGATACAGGGTGGCCGTCGACCTCCCCCGCGATTACTGTGCCTGCACGCTGCATGCGCAGAGCCGCACCAATCGCTGGTACAGCTTCAAATCCTGTCGGGTTGACGAACCGCTCTTTCGAACACTGGCAGCACGCACGACCGATGCCATCAGCGATGAGGGCTATCATGCCTGGTTCGAAAAGCACCGAACAAATCGACAAGAGCTCTTCTACCAGCAAACACATGTCGGCATCGACGGATTCGACAGTCTCATCAGCGTAATCGTGCCCGTTTTCCGCACGCCCGAGCGATACCTCAAACGGGCTATCGCCTCCATCTTGGAACAAACCTATTCGAATTTGGAATTGATAGTCGTTAACGCGAGCGGCACATGCGACGAAGTGGACAGGGCGATTTCGACCTTCGACGATCCGCGCCTCAGAATTATCGCCGTGCAAAACCGCTCGATCCCCGAAAACACCAACGAGGGCATTCGCGTTGCACGAGGCGACTACCTTGCATTCGTGGACCACGACGATTTCATCGAGCCCGATGCTCTCTACCGATACGCCAAGGTCATTGCCCAGCATCCCAAATGCGACCTGCTTTTCTGCGACGAGGACCTCTGGGATGGAGACCGCTACTTTGGCGCGCGTTTCAAACCAGGATGGAACCCCGACTTTCTCCTTACCCAAAACTACGCCTGCCATATGCTTATGGTAAGCAGATGGGCGCTCGATCGCGTGGAGCTATCCCCTGCGCGCATGAACGGGGCGCAGGATTACGACCTCACGTTAAAGGTGTCGGAGGTGGCGCGCGAAGTGCGTCACGTCCCCGGCATCCTGTATCACTGGCGCGTGCACCCAAACTCGACGGCAACGAACAGCGACAGCAAGCCCTATGCAGATACGGCGGGCATGCTGGCAATCGAAGAGCACCTTTCGCGCATGGGAATCGATGCCAGGGTGCTGCATGGCAACAACGCGTTCACCTATCGGCTGAAGTACCCCGCCGCACATGAGAACACTGCAGTCGTCATTCCGTTTGGCGCGGACGCCATGCAGCCCGCGACCGATTGGGAAAAGCGCCTTCCGAAGGATGTGGAGGTCATTCGCTGCCGCTGGGACGACATCAATACGGCTATCGCCAGTTCGACGCGCGATTACATTGCGGTCTTCGGATCGGGGGCAGTTCCCGCGAACAACGCCGACCTCGGCGATCTGATAGGGCCCCTGAATCATCCGGGAGTGAGATGCAGCACCGCCCTCGTGCTCGATTCGTCCTGCAACGTCCTTTCATCGGGCTTGGCGGTAGACGATAACGGCATATGGCATCATTGCTTTGCCGGAGTGAAATCCTCGAGCGACGGGTACATGCGCATGCTCGGCTTTGCACGCGACATCCTTGCCGCACCCCTGTACTGCCTAGCTTTTCGCAAAGATGCCTTCGTGGAAGCTGCAGGATTCGATCTTTCCCTTCGGCCCGACTGGGCTTCCATAGACTTCTGCCTGAAGCTCCATTCGAAAGACGCGCGGATTCGGCTCACGCCGGATTTCGCCGTCATCGCGCCGGGAATACTTTCGGATTTAGCCGACGAGCCTTATCGCAGCACCATGGCAAAACGATATCCTCTTGCAAATTTGGCCGCCCCGCTTCAGAACCCGCACCTGGATAGCTCAAGCGGACATTTCACGTTGCCTGCCACCGATCCCAGGAAGGGTTCGTAGCGGATCCCGCACTTCGGAGCTTGCCATAGCACGGGACCCGTTACCCGCTAATCCGCGTAGAGCGCAAGTACCTGCCGCTCAAGAACCGCCCAATCGCGTGATTGAGCGGTTTCCAAACCGTTTCGCTCGAGCCGTTCGCGCAATTCAGGACTCTCGCATATCAGCTCGATGCTCGCGATGGCCGACGCCCGATCGCCCGATTCGAACAATAGGCAATTCGATCCATGCACGAGGTATTCGGCATTGCCGTTGTTGGGTATGGCCACAACGAAACCTCCCGTGGCCATCATTTCCAATGGGGGATACGAAAAACTTTCGAGCAAGCTCGTCTTAAGCAGGATATCGCACGAGGCATATACATCCCCGACTTCGTCGTGAGGCACACTGTGCAGGAAGCGATCTACGCGATATTGCGACTTAGGTTTTGCATTATAGGACATGAACCAAATTTCGAAACGCCCTGGGTCGAGCGCGTTCGTTATTTCGAACGCCTCGTCGACGTTCTTGTAATAGGAAGCGGGATCGCCTTCGACGAGGATTCTCACCTTGCGCCCCGATTCGAACGCGCGCTTCTTGCGGGGGAACTTACACGCATCGATACCGTTCGGAGCATACCTGACAATACGCCCAAAACCGTTTTCGAGCCACCCTTTGCACCATTGGGAAATAGTCAGGTAATCCACGTCATCGCGTGTATACGTAGCATTGGCCGACATGCGCTGATAGAGCGGCGGCTCGTAAAAATCCCGCTCGAAGCCTTGCACCAGGTACTGCCGTTTCTTGACCGACGGGCATCTATCCAGTTGATCGAGCGTCGACCACATGGTGGCGACCATGTGGTCGACCGACCCCATAAGCAGTTCGTGCAAACGCTTGTTTCGGCCGCTCACTGCACGAACGACGGGGATCAACCTATCGTCGACCTCCACGAACGGCTCGCAGTATTGCCGCGCCGCACCGCTATCGACAATCGTCACGTCGTATCCGGCGCCCTGAAGTATCGCGCAGTGCTTCAAAGCCACCAAAATCCCGCCACTGATTTCCAAGTCGGGGAGGACCATAAAGATATTGTGGTTGAATTGGCCTTTCAGATACGTAGCCAGATGCTGCCCGGTATTCAGCGTGAAGCAATCGGCATGACATTTTGCATAGGCCGCTTCGCCGATTCGCTTCCGCTCGGCGGCATCGTCGATAAGGCGAAGGAGCGCGGCCTTCCATTCTTCGGGCGTATCGCACAGGACGCCCGTCTTGCCGTTTTCGATCATCTCCGCGAAAGCCCCGATATTGCTTGCAATGGTCGGCACCTTAACAAACGCCGCCTCAACCCATTTGTTCTCGGATTTCGCTGCGTTGAAAACCGTGTCCTCCAAGGGGGCGATGTTGATGTCTGCCTTCGCGATAACGTCTGGCAATCGCTCCCAGGGGCAGAAGTCGAACGAGCTGATGCGGTCTCGGTATGGTTCGAGTTCTCGGGGAATGTCCAGCAAGCCGGCAACGAGCAGACGCGCCTGGGGACGCTGTCCCAGAACATCGACGAGAACGGGCAATATCATAGCCACATCGTCGTTATGGGTTATGCTTCCGCTAAAGTAGCCGATAACCACGCTGTTCGCATCGCGCTTGGCCGCCTCCCTGCGCGCCCACCGTACATGGGCACGTTCATTGGGCGGTATATCCCCCTCCTCGAGATACGGCAGCACATCGCGTTCACGCACCGCCCGCTCAGAGTAGAACAGCATCTCGTCCGATGCGGTGTTTCGATTGATGAATACTTCGGGCACGATGGTGCGCAACTCGGCCGCCAACCTATCGGTCGTGGTTATAGCCCGGCCGCACTCGCGCAGCATGCGCCCCATGCGATCGACGCCATCGCTATATGCAACGTATTCTGCCGTGGACAGCGTTTTCACGTATTCAATCGTGTCGGTATACCTTCTATCGACAACCAAGTCGTCGATATCGAAATAGACGCACTTGTTCAACCGCTTCGCAAGGGCCACAAACTCCCCCATCTCGAAGGTGTACGGACAGCGGAAGATGATGAATGCCCGAGCGCATGTGACATCCGATTTTTTCAAATCCCAGGAATTGACGCACTTGACGGCAACGCCGCATGCGGTCAGCTGTTGAATCTGGTGGTCAACACGATAGCGAATAGGATGCGGCAGGCTTAAGTCGCATCCGTTAATGAACAGCACATCGAAAAATGTCGCTTCGTCGGGGTTTTGCGAGGTCCATTTAAACCTGTTAATTCGCTCGCGAACGTTTTCGGCAACAATATCTGCCGCAGAGGTAAATCCCTCGCGCTGCACCTTGGCCACGGTCAGGCGCGCAACCCTGTGCAACGTCGACTCGTGCTGGTCCTCGCTTCCATAAGCGGCGCCCATTCTTGCCGAGCGTCCAAGCGCCACGCTCGCACCGAACTGGTCATCCCAATCGTCAATGCGCACATGCGCGGCACAATCGCGCATCGCCGTGCTCGGCTCGATTGTTGCCGCCCGCACTTCATCGAATACCCGCTCGATATTGCTTCGAACTGCTTGGCCATGATAGGCCGCCACGGCGCGGTCCTCCAAAGACGCGCGGTCGCTTGGAGAAATCGGCGACTCGTAGTAACGGTTGAGGGCTTCCGCCCAATCCTGCGGCTGCGCGCATATCGCACCTTGGCCGAGCGTTTTCACGACGTCGCTATAGCTAGGCGATGGCGAAGCACAAATGGGCGTGCCCACCGCAGCTGCCTCGAAGGCCTTCAATCCGCTTTTGCAACTGGTGAAGTCGTCGATGACGAGCGGCGCAAGCGAAACGTCAACGGCAGCTTGCAATTGTTGCAGCGTTACGTAATTAACTCGGGGTAGCAGGGTAATTGAGCCGTCTTTCCAGCGTTGAACCAGTTCGCTATCGAGCTTCAGTTCGCCGACGAGCACGAGTAATGCATCTTCATGGCAATCGATGAACGAAAGCAGCTGGCCCTTGATAAGCTCGAAATCGGCATTATGACTTGACGTGCCGCTGAAATATCCGATGGCAAACGCATGATTGGAAGCTTGCTCGGCTCGGCTCATCGATTGGCTCAATGCAACCTGCATGTCGTTGAGGAACGGTCCAATGGTCCGAACGGGCACGTCAAGCTGTTGTTCGAGCGAACGAGCAAGGTAATCCGTCGAGGCGATGGCGAAATCGCACCCTTGGACAACCATGGCGAACCGCTGCGCCTCGCCGCTCCAGAAATCCTGTTCCGTTTGATCGTCCTTGTCATGAGCCATCACCTGGGCTAGGCGCTCGGCTTTATCGATGCCAACCACGTCGTCATCGATAAAAAACGCGATGGGCGTTGCCGCCGCATGCGCCCGTTCCATGAAGCGTTGCAGTCGCGGGTGGTACCTCATGCGGATAAGGACGACAATATCGAGGGCATCCAACATGCGCTCGAGGTCATCCAGCTCGTCCAGGAAAAAATAGCAAGCGTCCCACTCGGTCGAACTTGCAAGGCATTCCGCCACGTTGAAGCCAT
Organism: Eggerthellaceae bacterium; assembly: GCA_003452695.1. Lineage (GTDB taxonomy): Bacteria > Actinomycetota > Coriobacteriia > Coriobacteriales > Eggerthellaceae > UBA9715. The sequence goes on along the minus strand of DMNP01000265.1, from coordinate 1,033 downwards.
AATACCTGAACGTCGCGTCGTCTCCCGCCGCCCGGTCGTATAGCAAAGCTGCACAGCGGCGGCCCGCGCGCTTTGACTCAAGGATCCTATCGATCCTTTCCGAAAGCTCAACGCCGCTCCATGGTTCGGGGTCGTAAGCAAAATCGACAATCGATATGCCCCTGTCTTCGAGGAATGCGGCGACGGAGGAATTCGCCTTGGCGTCGTTTCCGGCAAAAACATCGCTTATCGTATGCGGTATCGGCGCGAGCGCCTCTGAAATCTCATCTCCTGCGGTTTCCGTCGTGCAATGGGCAAGGCACCATGAACGGGCGGCTTCGCCGATGCGGTCGCGCAAACCCCCATCTTCCACGAGGGAAGACAACGCGTCCGCCCAAGCGCCTTCATCGCTGCAGAGAAGCCCCGTCACGCCATCGTCCACGACCTCGGCGAAGGCGCCGAAGTTACTTGCCACGGTCGGCACGCCCACTAAAGCTGCCTCGACCCATCGATTCTCGGACTTCGCCGCGTTGAACAGCGTGTATTCCAACGGGGCTAGCCCGATGTCGGTCGTGCGTATCAGAGCCGGCAAATCGTGCCAATCGACATAGCCGTGCCTCATGATTTGAGACTCGTAGGGCGCCAGCTCATCGGGCAGGACGCATTCTCCCACAATCAGCAACGCCGCTTCAGGGTGGCTCGAAAGGACGTCGGCAAGGGGGCGGGCGATGGATTGCAGATCGCCATTGTGCGTACGGCTGCCGCTGAAGTACCCCATCACAACTCTACCATCTGCGTTGGGACGACGGTTTTCCCAAGCCGCCTGCGACAAACGCACCATCTCGGCCGATGCGACATTGCGGTTAATGCAAACCGCGTCCACATAGGGCAGCAGCTCATCGGCCAATGCCGCCGTAGTAGTGATTGCGTAATCGCACATCGCAAGCGTTTCGCCGTTGCGCCGCACCCCGCTATCGAAGACCTCCTTCTCGGCATGTGACATAGCCTTGACTGCAGGGAAGTCGTCGGTATATTCGGTGTCTATGACCAGGTA